>JBBQIO010000483.1:0-3942 GCA_038325015.1 Polyangia bacterium | reverse complement strand
AGCCTCGACCAGGTGCTGCGCGAACAAAATCTGCAGGGACACACCGGTGAGCTCGACGCCTCGTCGACGGTCAAGGTGGGCAAGCTGGTGGGCGCGTCGCTGATCGTGACCGGCGCCTATCAACGCTCGGCCAATCAGGTGCGTCTGACCGCGCGCTTCGTGCGCGTCGAGACCAGCGAGATCGTCGGCAGCGCCAAGGTCGACGGGGCGGCGACGTCGCTCTTTTCGCTGCAGGATCGCGTGACCGCCGAGCTGCTCAAGTCGGCCGGTATCGGCGCGCCGCAGGTCAAGCGCTTCACCAACCGCACGCGCACGCCGCTCAAAAACATCCATTCGATGGAGCTGTACGGCGACGCGGTCGTCGAAAAAGACGACACCAAGAAGAAACAGATCTTGTTGGCTGCGCTCGGCGAGGAGCCGAGCTTTTCCTACGCGGCCCACGACTTGGAGGCGCTCGAAGGGCGGCTCAAGAAATACGATCGCACCGCCGAACAGGCGCAGGACGCGGCGACCGCTGAGCTCCTGCACTCGATCAAGAGCGAGCACGACCCGACGCAGATCTCGATGAAATACATTCAGCTGTTCACGCAGCTGATGATGGCGCGCCGCTATCGCGCGCTCCGGCGTCTGGGTCGTGAGGTCGCTGACCATCCGCCGCCGCCAGCGCCGCCGCCGATGCCACCGGTCACCGAGCTGGCTAGCTTCTACGTCGTCCAGGCCTCCTCGTCGCTGCGCGACCACAACTCCGTGCTCGGCGACGGTGAGCGCTTCTTGCAGCTCTATCCGACGTCGATGTACCGCATGGGCGTGCGCTCGCAGATGGACCAGGCGCTCGAAGAGGAGCGGCAGGTGCGCGACGGCGTCCAGAAGGCGCAGGCCGAGCGGGCCGCGCTCGAACCCAAAGAGCAGAGCAATGCGTGCAGCGTGGCGGGCGTGTACCAGCGCAACCATCAATACAAAGAGGCGCGCAAGCAGTTCGAAAAGTGTCTTTCCGACGGCACGGGCTACTACCCGCGCAAGATGGTGTACGTCAATCTCCTGATGCTGGCGTCGACGGAGGGGGATTTTGCTGCAGCGCAAAAATACATGACGCAGCTGGAGCAGGCCGACGCTGAGCAGGCCCGCTCCATGCGCGGCGTGATGATGACCTGGCCCGCCGACTGATGCCGCGCTTCAGCGCATTTGGACATGACCTCGACTGGGAGGAGCGGGGCGAGGGGCGCCCGCTCGTATTTTTGCACGGACTGGCCACCGATCGACGCATCATGCAGGCTGCGTGCGACGGCGAGTCCTCGCGCTTTCGTCGGCTGTACCTCGACCTTCCGGGTCACGGCGCGTCGAAGGGAAACCCCGACGTGGTGTGCGCCGACGACCTGGTCGCGGTCGTGGCTGAGTGGGTAGCCCACGTGGTCGGTGGCGAGACGCCAGCGCTGGTGGGCTATGCCTACGGTGGCTATCTCGCGCAGGGGCTGTTGCGACGGCTGACTCCGGCGGCGCTATTCCTGGTCTGTCCGACGGTCGAGGCGGATTTTGGACGGCGCACGGTGCCGCCCAAGCGGGTCGTGCGGCGCGACGACGAGCTGGCGTTCTCGACCGATCCGCGCGAGCGAGAGGCCTTCGAAGAGGTCGCGGTGATCCAGACGGCCGAGCAGCTGCGCCTGTTTCAGGAGCTGATTCATCCGGCCAACATCGTCGCCGACCAGACGGTGCTCAGCGGGATTCGCGCGCGCTACGCGTTCGCCCGGCCCTACGCGCAGGCGCTCGGCGCGTTCGGTGGGCCCGTGTCGATCGTGTGCGGCCGGCATGATCACTGGGTCGGCTGGCAGGACGCGGTCAAGCTGGCGCGCGTGTTCGACGATGTGCGAGTCAGCGTGCTGCCGCGCTGCGGACACCTCTTGCCGCTCGAAGCTCCGCACACGTTCAAGAATCTCTACGCCGACTGGCTCGGTGGCCTGGGCTGAGCGTTCTGATTGGTTCTGTCTCGGAACTGGTCGATCTGGTCGACTGGAGAGTCGAAGGCGGGCCGAGGTAAACTAGGGATTAGTTGATGTTGACGGTCGCGCCCTTGACGGTGAGCGCGCCGGATGAATTGACCTCGCCGGTGCCGCTGCCCTTGAGCGAGAAGTTCGACGTCGCCTTCATGGTCAAGTTCGAGCTCGCCTCGATCTTCACGTCGCCGCCGGTCGACTTGATGCTGACCGTCTTGGCCTCAATAGTGAGATCGGTCTTGCTCTTGATTGCCGTAGTGCCTTCGCTGGTGACCGAGACCTTGTTGTTGGTCCCGTCGATCTCCATGAAGTTCTTGCCGGTGTGGTCGTAAAGCTGGACGAGCTTGTTCTTGTCGTCGATGACCAGCTTGCCGGCGCCCTTGGATTGCACCGTGATTTTTTCGCTGCCGTCGGTGTCGTCGAATTCCAGGATGGCGCCAGCGCGCGACGTGAACGATCGGATGTTGTTCTTGCCGTCCTTGTTGTCCTTGGTCGGCGCGTCCTTGCCGTTCCACATCGCGCCGATGACGTACGGGCGTGCGATGTCGCCATGCTCGAACGCCACGACGACTTCGTCGCCGACCTCCGGCAGAATGAAAAAGCCGCGGCCGTTGCCCGCCATCGGCGTTGCGACGCGACACCAGTCGCTCTCTTCGCTCGATGCGCCCGAATCGTCGCCGTTGGGCAGCCAGGGAAAGCGCACTTTGACGCGGTATTTGCCGGACGTGTCTTTGTTGTTCGACACGACGCCGACGACGACGCCATAGACTTTGTTGCGCCACTCGCGTTCGGCCAGCTCGCCCAGCCTACGAAACGTGCTCACAAAAGCCTCCTTGGTCCTGCCCGACCGAATCCAGATTCGACAAACATCGTATCACGAGCCCTGACGCAGTTATCGGCGACCCACCCCAAGAAGTTGCGCCTGGCGTGAATTTCGGCAGAAGGCATGGGGGTGGGCGGCTGTATGATGTTGCCCATGGGAATCGAGTTGAAGAAGGGCGAGAACGTCTTTTACCCGGCGCCGTATGTCCCCTCGGAGCCTGCTCTCATCGTCGTCACCGACAAGCGCGTGGTCTATTTCGGCAAAGAGGGGCGCCAGGAGGTCGATGTCGCCAAGGTCACGTTCACGGGGCGACTGTCGGGGCGGCCGTTCTTGCCGCTGTGCATCGGGCTCGTCATCTGCGGGCTGCCGCTCCTCCTGTGGGGCGCCTACCTCTGGTACTCGGTCAAGGATCTCAAGACCTTCGCCGAGTCGCCCCCGATCACCGAAGCGGTCGACTATGAAGACCCGGCGATCACGCGCTACAAGGCGATCGCCCTGGGGGTGGTTGGCGGGGCGCTCGTGGGCGGGGCCTATCTTTTGATCAAGAAGAAGCGCTACGAGGTTGTCGTGCGCGCCGGCACGGACATGGTCAAGATCGTCGTCCCCGACGAGATGAAGCAGACCCAGGTGTTGATGACGGTGCAGGCGAGCAAGAAATCGGCGATGGCGATGAAGGGGACGCCGAGTGCGGTTCCGGCGCCAGCGCCGGCAAAGAAAACGTAGGGTCCGTCCGCGCGCTATTTTTTTCGCGCCCTGACGTAGTCGACCAGGTAGGTCGTCGCGCTCTGCGCATCACGGCGCAGACGCCACGGCAGCTGTGCCGCGTCTTCGATGGTGTAGCCGCGCGCGTCGAGCCGGCGATGCAGCTCCTCTTTGGGCGCCGGCTCCCAGCGCTCGGCGTCGTCGACGATGTGACTCTGCCAGGCCCATGGCGCGCACAAGAGCAGCTCGCCGCCGGGCCGGCACAGCGTGTCGAGGACGTCGAAAAGGCGCCCGGGGGAGCGCACCGAGTCGAGCACATTGAAGGCGCAAATCCGATCGAACGACGCGGGCGGCAGGGCCGGCTCCAGCGCGTCGGTGCACAGCGTGAGCACTGAGGGGCGCGCATGCCGCGCTCCGTCGAGCGTCACT
>JBBQIO010000482.1:0-3961 GCA_038325015.1 Polyangia bacterium | reverse complement strand
AAAGGCGCCGGTGACGCTGGCGCTAGCGCGACCGATCTCGTCGGGCAAGCATCTGACGCTGGTGACCGGTGCAGTGGCCGACGTCAACGAGGCGATGGCCGCCGGACGCGCTGCCGCCGAGGGTTGCCTCGTCGATCGGCTGGAGCTGGCGCTGGCCCACGATGAGCTCTTGGCCGGGTTGGCACGGCGCACACTCCATGTGACCGGCGAGCTCGCCTTCGGGTTTTTCGAGACTTCGACCTGTGCAGCCTCACTGCTCGCGGCCGACGCTGCCTGCAAGGCCGCCGCAGTGCGCCTGGGCGAGCTACACCTGGGCGACGGCATCGGCGGCAAAGCCTACTTTTTTCTCCTCGGCGAGCAGGGCGACGTCGAAGCCGCGCTCTTGGCCGGGCAGCTGGCCATCGCGTCGGAGCTGCTCATCGGGCGCGAGCTGATCGCCCGCCCGCACGAAGATCTCGTCAGCTCGCTTCGCGCCTCGCTACGTTAGCGTCCGGTCGCTCTGATCGATCTGATCGTTCCGGTCGACAATGGCACAGTCGGCTAGTATCAGCCCCAATGTCGCAGGCCACTTTGCGCTTCGGGCGGCGGTTTTTCGTGCCCGACCTGTTCTTGGCGCTGGTCGAGCTGCTCGTGATCGTCGGGCCGCTGGCCGCCTATTTCAGCTTTTCCCCAGTGCAGAGCGTAACGCTCCTGGCGACCGTGCCGGCGTCGCTCGGCGTGGCCTCGCTCATCTGGTTCGTTGCCGTGCGCAACTGGCGATCTCCGATCGGGCAGGCCACGCGCAAGCGCCTAGCCAACGAAACCCTCGACGCTGACGAGCTCGACGACGCCTACCGCGCCATCGTGCGCTTTCCCCTCCGTGCCTCGATTTTGCGCGTTGGCCTGTGGACGGCGTTGGGCGCGGTGGTGGGTTGGTCACTCCATCTGCGCAGCGACTTTTCCGAGCTCGGCGTCCTGACCTGCGTGGTCGTGGCGTGCGCGCACTCGTTCGCCGTCAACGTGTTCCGCGCAGTTTGGTACACGCAGCTGCTCGGCGTCGTCCGGCGCACGCTCCTGCCCGATCTCGACCCGTTGCGCCGCTTCTCCGACGGCTACGTGCAGTCACTCTTGTGGGGATCTTTTTGTACCGGCGCGATCGGCATCGCCGTCGTCGCCTTGATCACGGCCTATTTCGTGCCGATGAATCTCGAGCAGTACCTCAAGCTCGAAACCTACTTCCCGTTCACCGTCGCGGCGTTGATGGCGGTCTGGGCGGTGTGGACCGTGCGTCGGCTGCGCGCGGTCGACGAATACTTGGCGGCCGCCCAGTCGCCGCGCTCCGAAGATCAGCCGCGTCGTGACGACCCACGGGCTGTGGCGGCCTATCGCCTGGCGCAGCGCGTGCCCTACGATCTTGCGCTCACCAAGGTCGCCGGCTGGCTCATCGGCGAGGCGCTCCTCGCCATCCAGGGCGTGTGGCTGTTCGGGCTCGACGTCGAGAACGCGGTGCTTCTGTGCGGCGAGACCACGGTCGTTGCGCTCGGTGTCGCGCTGTACGAAGCGCTGTGGCACCGGGCGACGATGCGGCCGCTCTTGCGCCATTTAGCGGCGCGCCATCGGCCATCGCCAGATTTAGTGCGAACGCCGCTTTCGCTCCGTTCAAAAATGCTCGTAGCATTTGGCGCATTGATCGTATTTGCTTGTGGATTATCACTTTTTTGGTCTTTTACGCAATACAAAACACTTGCTACCGGATTCATCCAACGAGAGAGCGAGCTAAGGCTCGAATCGATCCTGACCGAGCTGAGCGATCACGCACAGCACAGCACCCATCGGCTGACCCAGGCCGAGGTCGCCGCGGCGCTGGAGTCCAATCTCCGGCGCAACGCGCCGCATGGCAAAACCCGCGATGAAACCGTCCTCTACTATTTGCCCGCCGACGGAAGCACGGCGCTGGCCATCGGCGCCGGCACCGGCAAGTGGGCGCCGCCGGTGCTGCCCTGGACCGGGGAGGCGCTGATGCGCCGGCTCGATCGCGGCCAGATGGAGCTTTCCGCGCAGCACCTGACCGGCGCCTACCGCCGCCTGGTCGTTGTCGCCGAGGGCGACCGAGCGGCCACCGACCTCGGCTCTTTTGCCGTGATGCTTCCCGGATACCGCGGGCGTGGGCCATCCGTGGCGCCGCAGATTCGCATCCTTGCCGGCTTTTTCGTCATCCTCCTTCTGGCGTCGATGGGGATCGTCGTCCTGGTGGTCGCCGATCTGACGCGCCCGATTCGCGAGCTCGAGCGGCGCGCCGCTGCCATGGCCAAAGGCGACCTCGGGCGTCCAGTGGTCTCGTTGTCGGGCGAGGGCGACGAGGTCGGTCGTCTGACCTTCGCGTTCGAGGAGATGCGCCGCGCGCTCAACGACAAGCTGCGGTCGTCGACCGAGATCAATCTGTCGCTCGAACAGGAAGTCGGCCGCCGCACCGCCGAGCTCGAACGCCGCAACCAGGAGCTGGCCGAAGCGCTCGAACAGCTGCGCCGCGCGCAGGACGAGCTGGTCCGCTCGGAGAAGATGGCCTCGATGGGCCGCCTGGTCGCCGGCATCGCGCACGAGATCAACAACCCGGTCAACGCCGTGGTCAACACCGTCGGGCCGCTGGCGCAGACGCTGGACGAGCTCGGGCACAAAGCGACGACGCCGGCCGACATCGAAGATCTGCAGGAGATGATCCGCGTCATCCAGCGCGGCGCCAAGCGCACCAAGGAGATCGTGCAGGCGCTGCACAACTACTCGCGCGGCGACGACGAGCGGCTGGTCGAGGTCGACCTGCATCGCGGGCTCGACGAGTCGCTCGATCTTTTGCGCCACCACCTGAAAAACGGCATTCGCATCGAGCGCAACTACGGTCCGGTCGGCCGCGTCCGTGGACGCACGGCGCTCAATCAGGTGTTCATGAACCTTCTGACCAACGCCGCTCAGGCGATCGGCGACACCGGTGGCAACGGCACCATCGGCATCACCACGCGCCAGGAGGGGGACCGCATCGTGGTCCAGATCTCCGACGATGGGCCGGGCATTGCCGCCGAGGCGCTGCCGCGCATCTTCGATCCGTTCTTCACCACCAAGGATGTCGGACAGGGCTCCGGCCTGGGGCTGTCCATCGTCCACGGCATCGTCGAGCGCCACGGCGGTACGATCTCCGTCGACAGCGCGCCGGGACGCGGTACCACGTTCACCGTTGTTCTGCCGCGCAGCGGCGAGATCAAGGGTGCTGTCGAGCCGGCGCTGGAGACAAAACAGAGCGAACGACCGGTGGTAGGATAGCGCGATGAAGAACCTTGCGATCGTTGCCGCGTTCGTCGTCGCGTCGACCATCGCTCATCGGGCCGAAGCGCAGATGGGCCTACCGATGGACGAGAACACGCCGGATCTGTGCAGCGACGGCGTGGACAATGACCACAATGGGCAGGTCGACTGTCTGGACCCACGCTGCACATCGATGCCCAACTGCATCGCTCCCGGTTACAAGCCGCTCACCTTGGCGCGCCCCAAACCGAAGCAGGAGCTGCTCGCCGGCTCACTCCTCATCCTCAGCGGCCTGGCGCTGATCGGCGTCTCGACCGGGGTCATCTACGAAACCAAAACCACCCGCGTTCTGGCGCAGTCCCCTGGCTACTTTTTCGGCGCGTCGTTGGCCGGCTCGTCGGTGGTCATGATCGCATTGGGGATCTACTACGTGAAGAGTGGCGCGCACCGCCAAGATCGAGAGCGTCAGCTCGGCCTCAAGCTGAGCCATCTTGCCGTCGAGCCCAACATCGCGGTCGGCCAAAACGGCGGCGCGGTGACGGCGACTCTGCACTTTTAGCCCCAGAGCTAGGGCGCGCCGAGGGTCGCCAGGTCGATTTCGCAGTGCTGCGACCGCGACATTTTGGCGAAGGCCTTGCCAAAATGTCAGAGGTTGCTAGGCTTAGCAGACGCGAATCGGTTCTAACTC
>JBBQIO010000481.1:0-3962 GCA_038325015.1 Polyangia bacterium | reverse complement strand
TAGAGCACGCGGTATTTACCGGCCGTAGCGTCGAGCGAGAAGCGCGCGCGTACCACTGCTCGTCCCGCCTCGCCCAGCTGCTTTCGTAGCGGCGCGTCGTCGCACAGCCGGGCCAGCGCCGCTCCGAGCGCAAGCGGATCTTGGGCCGGCACGAGGAGGCCGGTGCGCTCGTGCGCGACGATCTCCGGATTGCCGCCGACGCGCGTGGCGACGACCGGCAGACCCGCGGCCATCGCTTCGAGCGCGGCCAGCGACATGCCTTCGGTCAACGACGACAGACAGAAGATGTCCACTGCACACAGAAGTGTAGGGATGTCGAAGCGCATGCCAAGGAGGCGCACGTGGTCGCCGAGGTCGCGCTCTTGGATCAGCGCCTCCAGCATGGCGCGCTCCGGACCGTCGCCGGCGATCAGGAGCTGGACACGACGACGGCGCGGATCGAGCTCGGCAATCGCGCGCACCAGCGTTCCGAGATCTTTGACCGGGTCGAGGCGCGCGGCCACGAACACGATGGTGTGTCCGGACAAGCGCACCGCGGCCAGCGGGTCGCTGCCGGCGGGCTCGGGCGCGACCACGCCGTTGTCGATCACGTGCAGGCGCGCCGGCGGAAAATCGCGATGTTGTGCGACGAACGCATCTTTGACCTGCTCGGAGACGGCGACCAGCGCATCGAGCGCCCACGGCTTTAGAAGCGCGGCCGAGACGCGGTCGGCGGTGCCGTGGCGGGTCATGATCAGGCTGGGCATGCCGAACGGTCGGGCCAGCGGTGCGTAGCGGTGCGCCGGCGGGTTGTGGCTGTTGATCACGTCGAAGCGGCGCCAGGCAAAAAAGCTGGCGGCCTCCGACAGCCGCAACGGCAGGCTGGTGGCCGTCAGCGCGTGGGCGCGCACCCCAAGCCGCTCGGCCTCGACAGCCAGCGGGCCGGCGGCGATCGACAGCAGCTCGACGTCGAGTCCCTGTTTTTGCTGCAATGCAGCAAGGCGCAGCGCAACCCATTCGGCGCCGCCCACCTCGAGGCTCGAAACCAGATGGCAGACGCGCATCACGCCGCCTTTTGGGCGCGTCGTTTGCGCACCAGATCGAGCAGTGTTCGGCTCGCCGTCGGGGCCAGGAGCCAGGCCGAGGCCGCATAGGCCAAGCCGCCAAGCAGTACCTGCGCGACCAACAGCAGGATTGCGCTGTGCAGTCCCCACTGCGCCAGCTCCCAAGCGACCAAAAGCGTGGCGCCGACCATCGGCACGCAGGCAGCGAGGGGCCCCAGCATCTCGACCAGCAGCCGGTAGAGCGGCAGGCCGAGCAGACGCGCCGAGATCACCACCCCGGCGAGCGTGCGTGCACCAAAAGCCAAGCCAACGCCGACGCACGCCCAGACCGGCCCGAAGCGCCCCAGCAGCGCAATCAGCGTGAGCAGGAGCCCCAGGGTCAACCATTCGATGATCATCGTGATGCGCGGCCCGCGCTCGACCATGATCATGGAGCTGACTGCGCCATAGATCGGGCGCGCCAGCGACAGCCCCGACAGCACCATCAAGAGTTGGCCGGTGCCCGCCCAGCGCTTGTCCAAAAAGATCGTCGCCAGCGTCGGCGCCACCGCGCCCATGCCGACCGCGATCGGAAAGGTGCAGAGCGCGATCAAGCCCAGCGATTTGTCGAACACGCGGCGTCGCTCGTCGTCGGGCAGACGCGCGAATGAGGCCTGCAGGACGTCGGTGATCTGTTCGCCGATATGAACCGCCGGAACGTCGGCCAGGTTGTAGGCCAAGTTGTAGGCGCCCATGACGGCGGGCCCGAACATGCGTGAGATGAGGAGGTTGTCCCAGCGGCGCGCGCCGAACGACGCGATGCTCTGGATGGCCACCTCCAGGCCATACGCAGCGATGCGTTTGAGCGTCGCCATCTTGAGCCGTACCCAGCCGAGCCAGGCGCGGCGCTCGACGGCGGCGATGGTCAGGATGGCCTTGCCCAACGAGCGGGCGATGTTGCCCAGGATGATCGACATGCCGCCCCAACCGGCGAGCGCCAGGCCCAGCGACACGCCGGTGTAGGCCAGTTCGCCGAAGCTGCGGATGGCGCCCAGCCGGCGAAAGCGCAGCTGTCGAATCAGAATGCGCTCGGGCATAAAGCCGACGCGGTCGCACAGCATGGCCAGCGCCATCGGAGGTAGATAGCGATAGAGCTGCGGCGCGTCGAACCAGCCGCCAAGAGGTCGACCGAGAAAAAAGAGCGCAAAAATAGGTAAAATGCCCAACGCTAAATGAATGACGGTGGCGTGGAAAAGCTCGTCGGGCGTCGCGTCGCGTCGCGTGATCGCGTAGATGCCGACGCCCAGCGTCGAGAATTGCATGGCGCTCGACGCCACCACGGTGGCCGCCGAGGCCTCGCCATAGTCCGCGGGCGCGACGTGGCGAATGAGCAAGAGGGTGCCGGCCATGCCGAGCACGCGCGAGAGCACCGAAGAGGCGATGTTCCAGGCCGCTCCGCGTGCGGCGCTCTGCACATTCGACATTCGGCCGGATCCTAACAGGGCGCGGACGGGTGGACCGTGCCCTTGGCGGAAAAGTCTGCGGTCGAGCTACAATGTGGCCGATGGCATTTCGCCAGCAGCTGGTACAGCTCCTCGACACCCTCGGCATCACCGGCGCGTCCTTGCGTTTGCGCGCGCTCGTGCCGTTCCCGTGGCTGACCATCTTGACCTATCACCGCCTGGCCGACGAGACGCTCAGCGAGCTCGACGGCGACGTGGCTGATGCGACCGCCGAGACGTTCGAGCAGCAGATCGCGCTTCTGTGCCGCCATTTTCACATTCTCGATACGGCCGAGCTAAGGGAGTGTCTGCGCACCGGCAATACGCCGAACAACTCGCTCTTGATTACGTTCGACGACGGCTACCGGAACAATCGCGAGCAGGTGCTGCCGATTCTGCAGAAGCACGGCGCGCGCGCGACCTTCTTCGTGGCTACGTCGTACGTCACCGAGCGGCGCATCTTTTGGTGGGACCGCGTGGCCTGGGTCCTCGGCCGGGCGAACCAACCCGAGCTGGTCCTCCACTATCCACGCGCGCAGCGCTACGAGCTGCCGCGCGAGACCGAAAAGGCGCGCAACGACGTGCTGCGCACCATCAAGAATTATCCCGGGCTCGATCTGGCGCGTTTCTTGGACGAGCTCACGGAGTCCGCCGGTGTGCAGTGGAGCTCGACGATCGAGCGTGAGCTGGCGGACCGCGCAATCATGACCTGGGACGACGTGCGCGCCCTGCGCGACGGTGGCATGGATGTGCAGTCACATACCCGAACCCATCGCGTGCTGCAGACCGTGCCGCACGAGCAGCTCGCCGACGAGCTTTTGGGCTCGCGGCTCGAGCTGGAGGCCCAACTCGGGCGGCCGGTGCACGCGGTTTCGTACCCCGTCGGGCGCTCCATCGGCAAGCGCCCGGACCTTTTGCGCGCGGTGCGCGAGGCCGGTTATGCGCTGGGCTTTTCCAACGTCAGCGGCTCCAACCCACTTTGGTTTCCGCCCGACCCGCTGCAGTTGCGTCGGCAGCATGTCGACGGTCAGTTCTCCTCGGCGATATTCCGCGCGGCAGTCGGGTTGCCATTCGTGTCCGTCGTCGGTTAGCGCTCACGCCGTCGAATCGAGGAGCAATCCGTCGACGACCCACTGACCGAGCAGTGCGAACGCGGTTTGCGCTGCGTTCTCCGGGTCGGTCGCAGCGAGCTGTTCGCACATCACACCGAACGAAAGCTCGTCCTGCACGCGGGCCAAGAGCGCGTCTTCGCGCGCGTCGAGCGGACGATGGCGCACGGCACGATCGTGTCGCCACACCAGGATCGTCGTCGGCGGCGCAACTGCGTGCGCGTCGTCGTCCAGCTCTTCGTCACTCTCCCAGCAGGCGACCGCGTCATGTCGGACGGTGATGCGCCGCACCGCGGGTAAGAGTGTGAGCCGCAGCGTGGCGAACTGCT
>JBBQIO010000480.1:0-3967 GCA_038325015.1 Polyangia bacterium | reverse complement strand
CGCCGGGCGATCGCGTGCTGGTGTTCGCCGACAACACGGTGCAGACCGTGATCGCGTTTTGGGCCGGGCTCAAGGCCAACGGAGTCGTCTCCGTGGTGAGCCCACAGACCAAAGCCGACAAGCTCGCCTACCTCCTTGCCGACTGTCGCCCGACCGCGCTCATCACCGACGCGCACCTGGCTGGCGTGTTCATGGCGCCGGCGACCGGCTCGCCCCATTTGCGCACCGTGATCGTCTCGGGCGCGCTCGACGAAGAGCGCCTGTGTACCCTGCCCGCCGCGCTGTCGTTCGATGAGGCCACCGTCGAACGCGAACGACCCGCGCCACCGCGCCGAGCCATCGACATCGACCTGGCGGCGATCATCTACACGTCGGGCTCCACCGGCGAGCCCAAGGGCGTGATGCTCACCCATCGCAACATGCTCACGGCCACGGCGTCGATCTCCGAATACCTGGAGATTGCCTCGGACGAGGTGATTCTCGGCGTTTTGCCGCTGGCATTCGACTATGGCCTGTACCAAATGATCCTGGCGTTCGCCGCCGGCGCGCGCTTGGTGCTCGAGCGTTCGTTCGCCTATCCGGCCGAGGTGCTCAAAACGGTAGTCGCCGAAAAGGTCACCGGCTTGCCCGGGGTGCCGACACTGTTTGCGCTGCTCGCCGAAATGAAGTCGCTGGCCGACTACGATTTTTCGGCGATTCGCTACGTGACCAACACCGCCGCGGCGCTGCCGGTCAAGCACATCACGCGGCTGCAAGAGCTGTTTCCGACAGCGCGGATCTATTCGATGTATGGGCTGACCGAGTGCAAGCGCTGCACCTATCTGCCGCCCGCGGACCTGGCGCGCAAGCCGACCAGCGTCGGCATCGCGATTCCCAACACCGAGCTCTGGCTGGTCGACGAAAACGATCGGCGCCTCGCAGCGGGCTCGGGCGAAGTCGGCCAGCTGGTGATCCGCGGCGCCACCGTGATGCGCGGCTACTGGGAAAAGCCCGAGGCCACGGCCAAAAAATTGCGAGCGGGGCCTCTGCCCGGTGAGCAGGTTCTGTACACCGGCGATCTCTGTCGGCTCGACGACGAGGGCTATCTCTACTTCGTCGGCCGCATGGACGACATCATCAAGTCGCGCGGCGAGAAGGTCGCGCCCAAGGAGGTCGAAGCGGTGCTGGTCGACATCCCGGGGGTCAAAGAGGCAGCGGTGGTCGGCGTGCCCGACGAGCTCCTGGGGCAGGCGATCAAAGCGTTTGTCGTGCTCGAGTCCGGCGTCGCGCCCGACAGGGTCGGCCTCGACGAAAAGGCGGTGCAGCGCTTGTGTCAGGCCAAGCTTGAGGGCTTCATGGTGCCCAAGTACGTGGTGTTCATCGCCGAGCTGCCCAAGACCAGCACCGGAAAAATCAAGAAGACCGGGCTGTCGTGAGCGTCTCTCGTCAAGGGCTCGTCCGTCGGCTGTTTGGCGACGCGCTGTGTGCCGGACCGGAGGCCGAGGCCGAGGTCGCCGAGCTGTGCCTGACCGTCGCCGATCTGTCCGATGACCGCGCCGAAAGTGAGCTGGCGCAGATGGTCGCCGCGCGACTCGAGGGCACACCTTTGCCTTACGTTCTGGGGCGCACGCGTTTTTTGGGCGTCGACCTGGTCGCGCAACCGGGCGCGCTCATCCCGCGGGTCGAGACCGAGCTGCTCGCGCGGGAGGCGATTGCGTTGGTGCAGGGGTTGGCCGGAGATCGCGCGCCGATCCTGGTCGACATGTGCTGCGGATCGGGTAATTTGGCGTGTGCACTTGCAATGCACATTCCAACAGCGCGGGTGTGGGCCAGCGATCTGACCTCGGGCTCGGTGACGTTGGCCGCGCGCAACGTGGCGCGCCTGGGACTGGGCGAGCGCGTGACCGTTCGCCAGGGCGATCTCTTCGGGCCGCTCGCCGCCGACGGGCTGGCCGGTCGGGTCGATCTGATCGTGTGCAACCCGCCCTATATCTCGACGGGAAAATTAAACACGGTGCAGGCGCATCTCTTGACCGCCGAGCCGCGCGAGGCGTTCGACGGCGGCCCCTACGGCCTGTCCATTCATCAGCGCGTGCTGCGCGAGGCGATAAGCTATCTGGCGCCACGAGGCTGGCTCCTGTTCGAGATTGGCCTCGGGCAAGAGCGTCAGGTGCAGCTTCTGTTCGAACGGACGCGTGCCTTCGGCGATGTTCGCGCGGTGCTCGACGCCGACGGGCGCGCCCGCGTCATTTTGGGTCGACTTCAATAAGTCGTTCGATAAGGAGAATGTATGTCCGCCGAGGTCGAGAGCCAGATTCGCGCCTTCATCAATAGCAATTTCTACGTCGCTGGCGGCGAGGCGCTCACCGACGATACGTCGCTCCTCGACCGGGGCATCGTCGATTCGACCGGGGTGCTCGAGGTGATCAGCTTTTTGGAAAATACCTTCGCTATCCAGGTCGAGGACGACGAAATGATCCCGGATAACCTGGACTCGATCGGCGCCATGGTCCGGTTCGTGGCGCACAAGCGTGAGACGGTTCAACCGATTCAGTAGGTGTATTCGAAGATCCCGTCGTTCGCGCTTCCGGACAGCAGCATCAAGACGCGGTTCGATGCCAGGGTCACCTCCGATTCAAATACATTGCCGAGGCCGACCCCAACGCCGGTGAAATAGTCGACGATGGAGTATGTCCCGGTGCTTCCTGACGCCGCGCCGAAGTAGGCAACTCCCGTGGGATTGAGAATGCGCCCAGAGGTGCTCGGCGCTTTTAACGTCGCCACAGGTGTGCTGCTGACGCCGCTGCCAATCTTCATGAACCAGCCCGACGGCGTCGACCACGAAGGCACCTTCATGAAGGCGAACCGCCCGTCAGGCGTCAGATCAGTCAGCTGCCCGCCAGTGTCGAAGCGCTGCGCCGCGCCGCTGGTCGACTGCAGCAGCCACAGGTCGCCCACACTGTGGGCATCGAGGGTGGTGTAGTAGGCCAACAGAGCCCCGTTGTCCTGCCAAAAGCCTTTCGCCAAGCCGTCGCTCACCCGGGTCGTCACCGCGTTCGACGACGAGGCCCACTCCTTGATGTTGTAAGCGCTGCCGTTGCCCGAAAAATACATGACCGTGCCGGCGTCGAAGTAGTCGATGAGCGCGCTGACGTCGCTCACGCCAGATCCCTGCACCGAGACGCCGAGCCCGTTCGGCGTATTGATCGCGGTCAGGCCGACGACCAACTTGCCCAGGCCCGCTGACGGGTTGGAGCGCGCGGCAATCATTGACCCATCGTTCTTGAGAACGAACTGATCGCAGTTGGTGCAGATGTGGACCACACTGGCGGCCGACGACTGCCGCACGATGTCGAGCTGTCCGGCGGCGGCGGGCGATGGCGAGGCGACGGCGAACAGGACATTTCCCGTGATCAGCCCCGCGACATCGGCCAGCGGTAGCTGCTTGGCCAACACCGTCTTGGTGCCGCTAAACCAGCTGACATAGTCGGCCTTGGTCGCGGTCGGATCCACGTTCTCGCTCCACGCTAAAACCGTTCCGTCCGCCGAAGCGCGAGGCGTAAACGGGTAGACCCCAGAGCCGAGCACGGTCCCGGCGGCGTCGCCTGGCTTCCAGATTTTCAGAGTGCAGCTTTGATTCGAAGTCGTCCCATTGGTCATCGGGTCGGTGCAGTAAAGAACATAGTTATCGCTAACCCGTAGGGCCTGCGGCACCACCTTGGCGTCGAGACTGACTTTGAGCGTGCCCGCCGGATAGTCGTAGACGTTGAGCTGATTCGACGTGGTCACCGCGGCGAGGAGCTGCGCCGAGGCCGTGAACCAGACAAAGTTTCCGGAGACCACCCGGGTCGCCGTCGCTGCGGCCAGATCCGGCGGCGGCGCCATGTCGCCGAGGAGCGGCGTCATATCGAGCGCGAGGCCCACCGTTTGATGGACTCCCGATTCGAGCGTGAACACTGCTGCGCCCTCCGCGGTGAGCATATCGGAA
>JBBQIO010000479.1:0-3975 GCA_038325015.1 Polyangia bacterium | reverse complement strand
AAAGACGCGCGGCGTAAATTGTCGGAAACGAGAGTCGAGAAGAGCTTGGGGCCATGGCGCGAAAGCCTGGAGTTCAAAACCGGCTTTGACTTAGCGAAGAAGAATATCGAAAAGCTGCTCCTTCAGTTTAGAAAAGCGGCTCACGGTTATGTCGGCGACCTCGGCGACATGGTTAAATCTTTTATCAGCGAACGTGAGCTAATTTTTAGTCAACGAGCAGGGGTGCTCCACGGTCCTGCGAATAAAGAAGCCATCTCGCAGTGGCTTGTCGACACAGTAAACGGGGGTAAACCGACCGTATCGGACCTTGCCCGCCAATGTCTGGCCCGCTCCAAAGGCGTCTCGGAGAAGACAACCCGAGATCTGATTACCGAAGGCAATCGGGCGTGGCAGGGAAAAGCCGCCCGGCGACCCAGGACAAAACGAGTCACTCCGCGCTAAATCGACTTTTCCGCGGACCTCTGCCCGCTGACCGATTCGTCGTGACCACGCAAAGTGGTCTGTATGTTTAAGACGAAAACCATTGATTCAGCGACGGCGCGAGCACTCGCCGTTGAAGCATCGACAGACCCCCGATCGATCGTAAAGGCCGCGGCCGGTGAGCCCGTCAAAGGTTTGGCTGGCCAACGGGCAAAGATCGTGCTGTTGAAGCACGGTTACGAGATCGCCGACGCGGACGACGACTCGTGACGTTCGACCTGACCGCCGATCTCGTTTCCGCGCTGAGCTCGCCCGCGGGCCGCGCTGCGGTCGCCGCTGCGGTCGCGCCTGTCGTCGCTGCTGAGCTGGAGATCGCTCTCGCTGCTCGCGCCGAACAGTTGGAGCCGCTGTCGGCGATCTTGAACATCGGCAACGACGCGAGCCGCAAGCGGCTTAAGCGCGATCCGCAACTGCGTGCACTCGGCGTCATCGTCGGGCGGCAGTGGCGCTGCAAGAGATCCGTCGTCGAGGGGTATCTCGCGGTCGGCGGTCGGCGATGAACGCCGTGGCCAAAAAGTTACTCGGCTACCTCGCAACGTCGGCGCTCGGCGACCTGATCGCGCAGTTGAACGACGAAGCTCTTAATTTTTCCTGGGCGCGTCTCCTTGCTCGACTGGTCGAGTTACGCGACCGGTCGGCCCAGTGAGCGCGGTGTTGCCAATCCCAGGGAATGCCCAGACGCTCCTGGAGCAGTTCACCACTGCCGGCGCCGAAGGTGTCGGGGTTAATTTTAATCGCTACCTCGACCTCATCGGATACCAGGACGGAGAGCCCATCGAACTGCAGGCGCTCGATGCGCCAAGCGGCAGATTCAAGAACAGCCTGGTGGCCTACGCATTCGACCGACCGGCCGCGGCGAAGCTGCTCACCGAAGCGGATAAGCTCAACGCCGTCGGGGTCTACGCAATTTTGAACTGCATCGATCCGCAGGTAGCGACGAGGTACCAGCGGAATACGTGGTGCCCGATGATGAAGGGGGTCGCTACCACCGACAGCGACATCACGCATCGGCGGGTGCTGTTCTTCGACTTTGACGTGCGCCGCCCGCGCAACACGAGCGCGACCGATGCGCAGACCACCGATGCATTGGCCGTGACGGCCGCCGCCCGTGCCCGTATCGGGCAAGTCATCTCGCCTAATGCCATCGGATCGGCGCTGACGGGCAACGGCGGCGCGTTATTTGTCGCTATCGAGCCGACGGAAGAAACGCCGGCGGTAGCGATGCTGGTGCGCGGTGTTCTCGCCGCCGGTTCAGCCCTGTTTTCGACGCCGACCGTGGAGCTTGACACCAGCGTGTGTGAGCCGAAGCGCTTGGGCCCGGCGATGGGCACCACCAAACGGAAGGGCGCGCCCGGAAATGCGGCGTACCCGCACCGTCGCAGCGCAATCCAGATCCCCCAGCATTGCGAGCGTGTCGGCGTTGCCGATCTCGAGATGCTGTTGGCGAACCTGCGGCTTGATCTCACCGACGAACAAAACGCCGTCGTGGACAAAGCGATGGGCAAAAAGGCCTCCAAAAGCAGCGCGTCATCGCCATCGGGGACGGCATCGGCGACGACCAGCGCCAGCAACGGCAATCCCGACAGCCCGTTCACACGCGCCAACGCCTGCGCCGTCGGCGAGGTGCTGCGCAAGCTGGGGCGCGATCCGAATGAACTTGTGTGCCCCGGCTGCGAATCATCGGGCGATTCGTCGGTGGCGCTCGTCGCGAACGGATTTAAGTGCTCGCACGCTCGGTGCGCAACGAAGGGGCGGAACGGTTTCCGCACGCCGGTAGATCTCGTCGCCGAGGTCAACGGCTGCAAGCCCATCGAGGCGGTCCGATGGTTGGCGGACGCGTTTGGTTTCGAAGTCGACGTGAAATCGACCAAGGCGCAAGAACCGGCCCCGCCAACTTCGGCCCCGGTAACCTGGAAGTCCACGACGGACCGCGCGCGTATCCTGGGCGGCGCGGGGCTGCGGCTGACCACGGGATGGTCGACGCTCGATAAGGCGACACGCGGCGGCATTCCGGTAGGAAAAGTCATTGTGGTAGCCGGCGCACCTGGTGCCGGTAAGACGACCGGCGTGGTGCAACTGGCGGTCAGTTGGGCACGCCAGGGCATAGCGGTGGCGATCTTGGCAGCCGACGAAGAGGCCGACGGTCTGCTGATTCGCATCGGGCAGGTCTGCGGTCTCAATCGGGAGCTTCTTGAGGCTGGCGATCCCGGTACGCGTGTCGCGCTGGTGGCGGCGCTGGAGGCACTTCCGACGCTCCAACTTATCGACGCAGACGAGGAGCAGTTGACCTTCGAGCAGGTTTCCGCGGAGCTGGAGAAGCAGCGCGGCGAGGCTCCGTCCGTGTTGGTGATCGACTCGATCCAGACGGTGCCGGTCTTCGGGATGGAAACGGCCGACGGCCCACGAGCCCGTACCGACCTTGTTACTGCCGCGATGAAGCGGGAAGCCAAGACGCGCAAGCACTTGGTGGTCGCCACCTGCGAGATGCCGAGGGGCGCTTACCGTTCACAGAACGCCTCAGAACGCATCGACGACCTGGCGGCGTTCAAGGAGTCAGGTTCGATCGAGTACGGCGCCAGCGTTGCACTGGTGATGCGCTCCGTGCCGGGAGACGGCGGCCTGGTGGACGTGACCATGCCGAAGAATCGACTTGGAACGAAAGCCGGATTTCGGCTGGCGCTCGATGGCGTGCGTGCGTCGTTCACCGAAGTGCAGTCGCCATCCGAAGGCGCGAGTTCGGCGGTGCAGTCCATGAAGGACAAGATCGTGCGGGCGGTCGCGAAATCGATCCAGCCCATCACGAGCAAGTCGGAGCTTCAGCGCAGAGCCAAGGGCAACCGGGCGACCGTTATCAAAGCGGTGGACGAGATGCTCGAAGAGGGGGAGCTGGAGTACGTCGCCAAGGCATTTCGCCTACCCGTTCCGACCCGTTCCGAGACCGTTCCGAGAACGGCGCTACCCGATGAACCGTTCCACCGTTCCCGCCCTATAGGGGCGGAACGGGTAACGGGAACGGGTATGGAGGCTGAAAATGTCAAAGCCGAGTAGCACACACGCCGGAACGGTTTGGCTGAATACCAGCCGTCCAATTTCCAGCACTTTTGCTGCACTGCATCATTCGCGCATCGGCCAGGAGTTCACGTCAACGGCGATTCACGTGAACTTAGTGGCGCGCGCCGACGGTAAAAACGGCGCCCAATGGCCATCAAAGGCCCTAGCATCCGTTGGTCTCCCGTCGCTGAGCCGCAAAATCGGCATCCGTTGCCAAGCCTTTGCCATGGCTCCCGTCGGAGATCGTTACCGCCATTTTAGCGCCCCGAAATCGGCATGCGCCAATGCAGCCCGGCAGCCCATGTCGTGTCCATGCGGCAGCCGTAGCGCCGCCGGCACGCTCCATCCCGCACTCGAGGCCCACAATGTCAGATAAGTGCTCTGCCACCACGAAACGCGGCAAACCGTGCGTTTGGCGCTCACTCCCCGGTCGTGGGCTGTGTC
>JBBQIO010000478.1:0-3975 GCA_038325015.1 Polyangia bacterium | reverse complement strand
TGCAGTTCACGCTCGACCGCAACATCGACGCCGCCGAGCAGGACGTCCAGGCCGCGATCAACGGCGCGACCAGCGTCCTGCCCAATACACTGCCTGCGCCGCCGACCTATTCCAAGAGCAACCCCGCCGACACGCCGGTGCTCACGCTGGCCATCAGCTCCGATACGCTCGGCCTAGGCGACGTCGACGACTACGCCGACTCGGTGCTGGCGCAAAAACTTTCGCAAGTCTCGGGCGTCGGCCTGGTGAGCATCAACGGCGGTCAGAAGCCGGCCGTGCGGGTGCAGGTCGACCCGCAGGCGTTGGCTGGCACCAATCTGACGCTCGAAGACGTGCGTTTGGCCCTCGCCGCCGCCAACGTCAACCAAGCCAAGGGCAACATCGACGGGCGCCATCAGGACTGGACGCTGGCCACCAACGATCAGCTCGACAAAGCCGCGAGCTTCAAGCCTCTCGTCGTGGCCTGGAAAAACGGCGCGCCGATTCGCCTGTCCGAGGTCGCCAACGTCACCGACGGCGTCGAGAACTCGCTCCTGGCCGGCTGGGCCGGCGAGCACCGCGCCGTGATCCTGAATGTGCAGCGCCAGCCGGGCGCCAACATCATCCAGGTCACGACCAAGATCAACGCGCTCTTGCCGCAGCTGCGCGCCTCGATGCCGCAAGGGATCGACGTCACCGTCTTGACCGACCGCACCGAGACCGTGCGCGCCTCGGTCAACGACGTGCAGTTCACGCTGCTTCTGACCATTGGGCTGGTCGTCCTGGTCATCTACATGTTCCTGCGCAGCTGGCGGGCGACCATCATCCCGGGCATCGCCGTGCCGCTGTCGCTGATCGCCACCTTCGGCGTCATGCATCTGTGCGGCTACAGCCTCAACAACCTGTCGCTGATGGCGCTCACCATCTCGACCGGCTTCGTGGTCGACGACGCCATCGTCATGGTCGAGAACATCTCGCGCTACATCGAACAGGGTGAGCAGCCATTCGACGCCGCGCTCAAAGGCGCCTCGCAGATCGGCTTCACCATCGTCTCTTTGACCATCTCCCTGATCGCGGTGCTCATCCCGCTCCTGTTCATGGGCGGGCTCATCGGGCGGCTGTTTCGCGAGTTCGCGGTCACGCTCGCGGTGGCCATCGGTGTCTCGGCGATCTTGTCGCTGACGCTGACCGCCATGATGTGCGGCTGGGTGCTGCGTCCGCACGGCGACAAAAAAGAGGGGCGGCTCGCGCGCCTGTTCGAAGGCGGCTTTGACGCGCTGGTGCGCTTTTACGACCGCACGCTCAAGGTCGTCTTGCGCCATCAGACGCTGACGCTGCTCGTCACATTGGGCACGTTGGTGTTGACCGCGGTGCTGGCGCTGCTCGTGCCCAAGGGCTTCTTTCCACTCGAAGACACCGGTCAGCTTGTAGGCGTGTCCGAGGCGGCGCCGGACGTTTCGTTCACCCGCATGATGGACCGCCAGCAGGCGCTCGCTGCGATCATCTTGCGCGATCCCGACGTCGAGTCGGTGGCTTCGTTCATCGGCGCCGACGGCACCAATGCGACCACCAACAGCGGGCGCTTTTCCATCTCGCTCAAGCCGCGCGGCAAGCGAAAGTCGAACGCCAGCGAGATCATCGATCGCCTGGCGCCGCAGCTGTCGACGGTCGAGGGGATCAGCGTATTCCTTCAGCCGGTGCAGGATTTGACCGTCGACAATCGC
The DNA here is from genome assembly GCA_038325015.1 of Polyangia bacterium. Classification (GTDB taxonomy): domain Bacteria; phylum Myxococcota_A; class Polyangia; order Palsa-1104; family Palsa-1104; genus JBBQIO01. Next base: position 2,272 of record JBBQIO010000478.1, on the reverse strand, counting down.
ATCAGCCGCACGCAATACCAGTACGCCATCGAAGATGCCGACCCGGCCGAGCTGGCGGCGTGGGGGCCCAAGCTGCTGGACAAAATGCGCACGCTCCCCGAGCTGGCCGACTCAGCCTCGGACCAGCAGAGCGGCGGCACCGCGCTGGCCATCACCATCGACCGCGACAGCGCAGCGCGCCTCGGCGTGACCACGCAGGCCATCGACGACACGCTGTACGACGCGTTCGGGCAGCGCCAGGTGTCGATCATCTTCACGCAGCTGAACCTCTACCGCGTCATCCTGGAAGTGCGGCCCGAAGACCGGCAAAATCCGCGCCACCTCGACCGGCTGTACGTCAACAGCACATCCGGGACGCCAGTGCCGATGTCGACGCTGGCCACCTTTACGACCCGGGCGGCGCCGCTCCTGGTCACGCATCAAGGGCAGTTTCCGGCGATCACGCTGTCATTCAACACCGCACCCGGCCATTCGCTCGGCCAAGCGGTCGACGCGATCCGCCGGGCGACCAAGGAGATAGGCATGCCGCCGAGCGTCCACGGCGAGTTTCAGGGCGCCGCCGCAGCGTTCAGCGAATCATTAGCGTCTGAGCCGATTTTGATTTTTGCCGCTATTTTAACTGTCTATATCGTTCTTGGCGTACTTTACGAAAGCTACATTCATCCGATCACGATTCTGTCGACGCTTCCCTCGGCCGGCGTCGGTGCGATCCTGGCGCTCATCGTGTGCCACTCGGAGTTCACCATCATCGCGCTGATCGGGGTCATTTTGCTCATCGGCATCGTCAAGAAGAACGCGATCATGATGATCGATTTTGCGCTCGAGGCCGAGCGCGACCGGGGGATGTCGCCCGCCGAGTCGATCTACCAGGCGTGCCTGTTGCGCTTCCGGCCGATCATGATGACGACCATGGCCGCGCTGCTCGGCGGCCTGCCGCTGGCGCTCGGCTCCGGCACCGGCAGTGAGCTGCGCCGGCCACTCGGCATCACCATCGTTGGCGGCTTGATCGTTTCCCAAGTGCTCACGCTGTACACCACGCCGGTCATTTATTTGTTCATGGAGCGGGTCGGCCGGTGGGTCGGCCGTCTGTTGGGCACGCACTCGGCCACGGTTCCGGTCGCGGGATCCGCCCCACCTCATCATCCTGACCGAACGGATCAATCCGATCCCGAGGCGCGTCGATGAACCTGTCTCGGCCCTTCATCGAGCGACCGATCGCGACGTCGCTCTTGGCGGCGGCGTTGCTCATCGCCGGCTCCGCGGCCTACACCCAGCTCGCGGTCGCTCCCCTGCCCCGCGTCGATTTCCCCACCATCAGTGTCAACGCGAATCTGCCCGGCGGCAGCCCCGAAACGATGGCGTCGTCGGTGGCCACGCCGCTGGAACGACGCTTTGGCCGCATCGCCGGGGTCAGCGAGATCACTTCGTCGTCGACGCTGGGCTCATCGAGCATCACGCTGCAATTCGATCTCGACCGCGACGTCGATGCCGCGGCACGCGACGTCCAAGCGGCGATCAATGCGGCCGCCGGCGAGCTGCCGACCAACCTGCCGTTCCGTCCGACCTACCGCAAAGTCAACCCGGCCGACTCGCCCATCCTGATCATCTCGCTGCGCTCCAAAACCATGCCGCTGGCGCAAATCTTCGACGCCGCCAACACGATTTTGGCGCAAAAAATGTCGCAGGTTCAGGGCGTCGGCCAGGTCTTCGTCGGCGGTGGCCAGCAGCCCGCAGTGCGGGTCCAAGCGGATCCGCGCGCCCTGGCCGGCATCGGCATGGGCCTCGAAGAGCTGCGCGTCAAGATGCAGAGCGCGACGGCCAACTCGGCCAAAGGCGCGATCGGCGACGGATCGCAGATGGCCTCGGTCACCGCCGACGATCAGATGCGCAACGCCGACGACTGGCGAAAGCTGGTCATTCAATGGAGCGGCAGTCAGGTGCGCTTGGGCGATGTCGCCAAGGTCTTCGACGACGTGGAGAACGCGCGCGTCGCCGGCTGGGTCGACGGCGAGCGCACCGTTCTTTTGATCATTCGCCGCCAGCCGGGCGCCAATATCTTGGACGTCATCGAGCGCTGTAAGGCGATCTTGCCGCAGCTCGTGGCCTCCATCTCGCCGGCGATCGACGTCGAGGTCGCGCTCGACCGCACTACTACGATTCGCGCTTCGGTCCACGACGTTCAGATCTCGATGCTGATCTCGATCGGCCTCGTCATCCTGGTCGTCTTCTTCTTCCTGCGCAGCGTGCGCAGCACCCTCATCCCCGGCGTGGT
>JBBQIO010000477.1:0-3981 GCA_038325015.1 Polyangia bacterium | reverse complement strand
GATCGTCTCCATCGTCGAATCCCGATTGTCGAAATGTCGCAGTCTCGGCTCATGCCCGCTCGAACGGGCTCATTGGCATTTTCTAACCCCCACAAAGAGGGCTTATGTCCCGCAGATTGCCGCTTTACGGATAGGTGCACGTACCCGGCTTTACGCCGCCTGTGGTCACGCAGGTTTTACTCACCACCGCCGTTGGCGATGTCGTCAATGCTCCGAGCACCGTCGGTGAAATCGGCGAGAGCGCGATGAAGATTTGACCGTAGGCTCCGCCGCCCGCGCCGCCGGCGCCATTGTGTGCCCCATTGCCGCCATTGCTTGGGGCGATGCTGCCCGCGCCGCCGGCCCCTCCGGCGCCCGGTGCCGCGACGGCTCCGCCGCCAGCCGCGGGCGCGTTGTAGGCGCTCGAGAGGTTCCAGTCGGCGCCATCCTGCGCGCTATTGATGGCGCTCGGCAAAATGCCACCCTGACCGCCACCGCCGCCGTTTGCCACCAGCTCGCCGCCCAGCGTCGCCATGGTCGCGGCTTCGACCAAGATGGTCCCGCCTGCGCCGCCGCCGAACCCACCGAGCGGCGACGGCGAAGGGATCGGCGGGGCTCCTCCGCCACTCGACTGCGAAACCCCGCCTGCCTTACCGCCACCGCCCGAGGCGTTGATCACGACCGACGTGCTGATGCTCAAGTCGCCGCACGCGGTGATTTGCAAACCACCGCCCCCTTTGCCGGCGTGATCGTAATCGGCGCCGCCGCCGTAGCCGCCCGACTCGAGCACAAATGAGCCCGGGAAGGCCGCGCCGCCGGCGATCTGTGTGGTGCCGCCGTTGCCGTCGCCGCCTTGCCCGCCGGCGACGCCATAACCGCCGCCACTGCCGGCGCTTTGATTCGCAGCGGTGCCAGCGTTGCCTTGCCCGTGCTTGTTGCCGACTCCCGCCCCAGGCCCGGCGACCGTCGGGAATTCGGGCTTGCCAGTGTAGTGCGCTGACAGGTCGATGATCGTCGGCATGCCTGGTGCGCCCGCGATGCCGACCGATTGGTCGACCAGCAGTGCCAGCGCGTTGCTACCGGAGACGACGAGGTGCGCTCCGGCGCTCAAGCTCAAGCTGCGAATGTGCGCAGTGATGACGCTGGTATGGCCGTTGCTCGGCGTGTACGCGCCACCCCACAGAATCCCCGGCAGCACGAACACCGGTCCCGGCCCGGTGCTCTTGGTGACCGTGTTTGTCGTCGTGTAGAACGTGATGGTGTCTCCGTTGGCGCCGGTGATTGCGGCCAACTTGCCGTTCTGCGTGCCGGTGCAGGTGAAGCCGTCGTTGTTCGACAGGTGGTCGGCCGCGGCGTTGGCGGGCACGAGGTCGCGGCACTGGCCGGTTGCGTTGTCGCAGCCGAACGCGCATGCGACGCCGGCGCCGACCACCATCGCGGTGCACGCATAGGACGAGTTGACGACGGTGCCGTAGGCGCCGTTGCCGCACACGAATGTGCCCGTGCATTCGGGGCCGCACCTCGTCGGTGTCGCGCACTGCTTGCTGTTGCCGTTCTTCGAGAGCGTTTCGCATTGCACCGGCGGGCTGGCCTTCTGATGCTGCGTGTCGCAGGCGACGAAGCTGCCGCTCTTGCAGCTGTCGGCGACGCACTGGCCGCAGCCACTCGGTCCGAGGCAGCCGGCGATGCCGCAGTCGAAGGATGTACCGCCGGTGCCGCTCGCATTGCAATAGACCGCGGTCCGGTCGTCGGCCTGGCAGTACGCAAATGTATTGGGCGTGCACGCGCCGATATCGACGGGCGTCGTGCTGCTGAGGTCGGCGGCGGTCGCAAGATCGCCAGTGGCGCCGAGGTCGCCGCGGCTGGCGAGGTCGGTTCCGCTCATAGAGAGGTCGGCTGCCAATAGGTCCGCGCTCGCCATGTCATGGCTGATATGGGCGGCGCCGTTGCCCTTGGTGCAGCTCGCCAAGAGCCCAACAGAAATGAGCGCGGTCAATCGCCAGGAGTTATGCATCGTGGCTCCTCAGGGTGAATAAGCAAACGGCCAAACCCATCCGGTTTCACGGTATCCCGACTGGGAGATCCTCGCTACCGTGGTCACCGGCGCGGTGTGCGGTGCGCCACGGCCCGCTTTTTTGCCTCCGGTGATTGCCGGCGCCCCCCTACTGAGCGCCCGACATTTCGCCCCGACGGTGACCCGCCGGCTACTCAGCACCAGCTCGCCCATCGCGTGCCCCGTGCGCGACGCCTTTTTCTCTGCCCCTCGTCGGATCGAGGCCCGCAAACTTCGGTGCGCTCCTTCTCCAGCACAGCTATCCGGGCATCACCGACGGTTGGTAACCCGACAGCGACGGACAAAATTGACTAGCCTGGCGGCGGCGAGCCAGTCCACGCAGAATGCTTGGATGTCGATGCAACGGATTTTCGCCCTCGTGTTCGGCGTGCTGGCGCTCGTTCCAACGCGCGTCCGCGCCGACCGGGTGGCCTCGCGCGTGTTGGCAGTCTACGTGCTCGAAGCCGACGAGTACCATGAAGGCATCGCTCCGCGCGGCTTCGACAGCGGTGAGGTCGCGGCGTACCTCGTCGGTGCAATCGACGACAAGACGCCGCTCGCGGTGCTACAACACGCGGAGACCGTGGCGCGATTCTATGATGCGCATGAGCTCGCGACGTCCTTGCGCGCGCCGCTCGCACGCAGTGTTGCGGGTAGTACAGATCTCGAGCGCGCGATCGTGATGGCGCGCATTGTCGCGCTCGGCCCTCCTGCTGCGGCGGCGGCTGCGCAGGCGGCGTTCGTCGAATTGTGCAAACGCGCGACAACGGTCACCCAGATAAGAGATCTGATCGCGCTCTTCGCAGTGCTCGATCTCAGCACGGACGGGACGCCGCTCGCCACGGCGATGGCCCGCATGCAAACTGCGCTGTCGTCGAGCAAGGCCGACGACTACGGGGCGCACGTGACGCTCCTCGAGATCGAAGGCCATCTGCACGACGCCCTCTACCGTGCGCAAAAAGCCCACGAGGTCGAGCGCGCGATCCTCGCGACCCCGAATCGCGCCGCTCGCCTGCAACGCTGCATCGACATCTACTTGGGCATTGATCAGACGACTGGCTTTGTCGAGTACGTCAACGAGTGGGCGATCGCGCGGATCCGGCGCGAGACGTGGGGCGAAGATCCGGCCGAACATGCGACACGCGGGGCATCGACGCCGGCGCGTGCACCGCTACGCAACGACGTCACGAACGCTTTTCGCGCCGCGATCAAACGGCTGCTCAGCGACGAGAATCGTGACGGGGCTCGCGTGCGTGCGCTGCGGGCGATTCGTTTTTTTGGGGGCACGATCACGGCGGCGGAGAGCAAATTTCTCGCGGCACATGCGGCGACGCAGAGCGACTATCTGGCTAACGAAGGGTTTCTCATCGACCGATAACGCGGCTACGGGCAGCGCATGCAGATGCCGGCGCCGCCTTGGCTGCGGTCCCTTTTTCAATGATCGCTTCGGAGTCGGGGGTGCGGAATGCGCCCTGGTTGGCGAAGAACGGCCCGGTTGAGCTGGGCCGCACGCGGTCGCGGATCGCGCGGTCGCCGAGGTAACGCAGGATGTGCGTCGACTTCACGCCGCGGCGGTCGCGTGAGCTCGGGAGTTACGGAGCGGACTGAAGGGTAGAGATGGTCAGCGTTCGCTTGCCGTCGTAATCGATGCCCTGCAGCTCGAGCGCGCCGTCGCAGGTCGTCCACGCGCCAAAGCTCTCGCTCGTCGAGTCGCCGTCGTACGTCAGCGTCAGCGTCGCGCCATCGGTGGTGAAGCTTCCCGACCGGGTGAAGGTGGCAATCGCGCAGTGGTAAGGCACGGCGCGCGTGCAGGGCGGCGAGAAGGTCGACTGGAACGTGCCGCTGTCGTTGGTAAAGCTGCCATTGCCCGTGAACGTATAAAAATACGTCTGCGTCTGGTCAACAAAAGGCTGCTCAGCGAGCGTGTCGCCGTCTATCGGAGTCGCGGT
>JBBQIO010000476.1:0-3994 GCA_038325015.1 Polyangia bacterium | reverse complement strand
CTTTTACAGTGGCCATTAAAAGTGGAACGTTCCGTCGGAGGTCGACGCGCTCGGGTAGGCCGAATGGCTCAGGCCGACGCCGAGCCCAACGCCGAGTCCGATGGCCACCACACCAACCGCAGTCCACAGCCACCACTTTTTGTAGACGGGCGTCTTTTCCGGTGCCGGCGCTGTCGCCACCACGACCTCGACCGCCGGGGCCGGAGTGGGCTGCGGCTGCACAACGACCTGCTGCTGCTGTTGCTGCTGCGCGGTCTCTTCGGGGGTCATCGACTGCGGCGGCTGCTTTTTCTCCTCCTCTTGCATCGCGATCTCTTGCTGCAGCTTTTCGATCAGCCGCTCGACGTCGGCGCGGTTGCCCGCGTGCTTGGCTTCGCGGAGGTAGGCGCGGAAGGACAGCACCGCTTCGCTGGAGTGGCCCAAGAGGCGCTGGCACTGCGCGATGTTGAAGAGAAACAGCGGATCCTCGTGCTGCCGATACGCCTCTTTGAAGCGCTCCAGCGCCGGCTGGTACTCGCCGAGATTGAAATGCTTGGCCCCAGCCTTGTACGCCGCCTTGGCGGCTTCGATGTCCTCGGCGCGCGCCGTCGCTGCCATGGTCAACAGACTGAGCACCAGCGAGACCAAAACGACCGCTCTTCGGATCGACATCCGTAGCCCCCTTCGCAAAAGAGAAATTTAAAATTCCCTCCTCAGCGTACCCCAAAGGGGGCTTGTCGCGCGTGACACTCGTCGTTGCGTGCCCGGCGCGCTCCCGATACCATCGGCGGGCGACGGTTTTCGGCGCCCTTTAGCTCTGGTCAGGAGTCCATGGTGAAACACAAGGTGCTCATCGCCGTCGGCCTCGCCCTGTTCTCGGTGGTCTGCCTGTGGTTCTACTCGCGCAGCGTCCAAGAAGAGGTCACCGGCGGGCGCAAGGTCAAGGTCGTCGTCGCGGCGCAGGACATTGCAGCGGGCGGGCGCATCACGCGTGCCAACCTGGCGACGCAGGAAGTTCCCGAGGCCTATGTTCACCGCTCCGCGATTCGCGACAAAGAAGAGGTGCAGATCATCGGTCAAGCCGTCTCCACTAAGATCAACCAGGGGCAGCCGCTCCTGTGGTCGGACTTCGAGCTCGGCCGGTCGGCGGCGATGCGCAAGCTGTCGGCCAACATCCCCAAGGGGCAGCGCGCGCTGACGCTGCCAGTCGACCTGTCGGGATCGATCGCCGGCATGTTGCGGCCGGGCGATCGCGTCGATCTGATGGGGACGTTCGCGCGCGCCGCCGGCAACACCGACTACGCGACGGTCACGCTCTTGCAAAACGTGTTGGTGCTCGCGACGGGGGATCTGCGCCAGAGTGCGGCGATGGGCACCGAAGAGGGCATCCCGCAGTCGCAAAATGGGCCGCACCTGTTCAACAGCATCACCATCGCCGTCGACCTCGAAGAGGCCGAGCTGATGGCCTTTGCCATGCAGCGCGGTCCGATCAACATCGCGCTGCGCGCGCAGGACGATCAAGAGACCATCGACGAGATCCCGGATAAGAATTTCGGCGATATCTTCGAGGTCACCAAGCGCGCCGCGTTCACGCGCCGGCACGCGCAAAAGAAGATCGAGGCGCTCAAAGCCCAATGACCTGTCGATCACTTTTCTTCAGCGGCTTCATGTGTAGTGTAGCTGCACTCCTCGTCCTCGGCGGGGGCGCGGGCACGACAGCTGCCGACGAGGACAGCCAGACCGAGCTGCCGATGGTGGTCGGCGGGCAGAAGGTCATCTCCGGCGTCGGCGTGCAGAGCTACTCCGAGGGCACGCCCGGGATCATCGAGGTCAAGGTGCCGCAGGACGGCCGCAAGATGGTCATCACCGCGCAGCGCCCGGGGACCACGACGCTGTTACTCATCTATGCCAGCGGCAAGCAGGAGACCCTGGTCATCAGTGTCTACGCGCGCTCGCCGGCGTCGATTCGCAACGAGCTCAAGACGCTGCTCAACGGCCTGTCCGGGATCGAGATTCGCGAGGTCGGCGGGCGCGTGTTTCTCGACGGCGCCGTGCCGGCGCAGGAGGACGTGGCGCGGATCGAGCGCATCGTCGCGATGTACGGCGGTCAAGTGGCCACCTTCGTGACCGTCGACCCGTCGCGGCAGCGCACCAACATCAAGCTCGATCTGCACTTCGTGCAGTTCTCCAAGACGACCTCGAGCAAAGCCGGCGTCAACTGGCCGGGCAACATCGGCTCGCACTTGAACGCGCAGGGGCAGCCGTCGGTGAATTTCCTCTACACCTACGATTTCATCGCGCACGCCGCGACGCAGGGGCAGATCGTCGTGGCCGAGAATCTCCTGCCCAGCCTCGACATCCTGGCGGTACGCGGCTGGGCCAAGACCAACAACGTGGTCTCGGTCATCACCACCAACGGCGGCACGGCGGTCTATCACACCGGCGGTGAGGTCAACGTCAAGATCTCGACGTCGCTCGGGCAATCGACGCTGCAAAAGATCCCCTACGGTGTGTTGCTCACGGTACAGCCGCGCCTCGACCCGCAGTCGGGGCTGGTGATTGTCGAGATCGACGCCGAGCAGTCGAGCCTGCAGCCGATTCAGGGCCAAGACGTGCCCGGTCGCGTGTTGACCAGCACCAAGACCAATGTGCATCTCAAGGTCGGGCAGTCGATCATGCTCAGCGGGTTCAAGCAGCAGGATCAATCGGTCAACGCCAACGGCATCCCGGGGCTGATGTCGGTGCCGATTCTCGGCTATCTATTCCGCTCCGAGGCCACGTCGTCGGACGATCAGGAGAACGTCCTGTTCATCACGCCGACCATCCTCGAGAACACGTCGACCGACAACCGGCAGCGCATTGAAGATGCACTCAAGAAATACGAAACCTTTGGCAGCCACATTGTCTATTAGCGCGCGGCCGTAATGCAGGACAGCGGGGCGAGCGACGTGGACGTCTTGCTCGACGTCGAGATTGTCTCGGCCGAAGGGACGCGTCAGCTCGCTGGAGTCGCCGGGCCGGTGCTGGTGATCGGGCGCGGCCAGGGCTGCAGTGTGCTTCTGAAGCATGACGACGTGTCGCGCCGCCACGCCCAGGTCGAGGTCACGCCGAGCGGACTCATGGTGCGCGACCTGTCGACCAACGGCACGTTTCTCGACGGGCGCCGTGTCGCGGGCGCGCAGCGCATGGGGTGGGGACAGAGCCTCAAAGTCGGGCCGTTCACGTTGCGCTTCGTACGCGGCGAGGTCACTGGGGTCGAGCCCGTGGTCGCGCCCGGGAAAAAGTCTCTGACCGCGGCGGTGGCGTCGGTGGTTGGCGGTTACAAGGCGACGGCGTCGGGGGCGATGAAGCTGCCGCCCAGGATCGCCGTGGCGCCGCCGCTGCCGCCGGCGCCGCCGGCTGCGCCTCGGGCGAAAGCTCCGGCCCGCACGCCGAGCGATCCGTATGCGCCTTTGCCGTCGCTGCCGACGGTGCTCTTGTCGGATGACGTGGGGACGCGGACGAGCAGTCCAAAGCGCAAGACCGAGATTCTGCCGGCGCCCAGCTTGCCTAGGCCGCCGGCGCTGGTGCCCCCGCCGCAGCCGCTGCCGCCGCTTGCACCGAGCTCGGCGATGAGCGGTGCCGAGCAAGATCGCGATCGCCTCAAGCGTTGGCTCCGCGGGCTGCTGCTCGAAGCGCTCGATCTTCCGTCGCTCCGTCGCGAGGAGCTCGAAGACAAGGCGCTGGCGCCGCGCGTCCTTCTGTTGATGGACGAGATCCTCGACGAGCACGCGCGTGAGCTGCCGCACGAGCTCGATCGCCCGCGGCTGCGCAAAGAGCTGGCCGACGAGGTGCTCGGCCTAGGCCCGCTCGAAGATCTGATCGCCGACCCGCAGGTGTCCGAGGTCATGGTCATCGACCGCGCGACGATCTACGTCGAGCGCGGCGGTCGGCTGTTCTTGACCGGCGCACGCTTCTCATCGGAGGACGCGCTGCGCGCCGCCATCGAGCGCATTGTCACTCCACTGGGTCGGCG
>JBBQIO010000475.1:0-3995 GCA_038325015.1 Polyangia bacterium | reverse complement strand
ATCAGAAGACGGCATGGATCAAGGCCGCAGCCGACACTCGAAAAAGGCTTCTCGGCGCATGGGATACGCAGCCGAAGCTAGGCGGCGAAAGCCTTGGAATTCCGACGTGGTACTACGGCTCCGAGCCGCCCAACTTGTTCGCGAGCGGCTCAGCGAAGTACTTCATGAACAGCCTCCGGGAGGACGGGTTGGTGAGCATCGCCAATGGTGGGTTGGTCTTCGGCAAGGGCAATGCAGGAACCGTCCAGGAGGCATTTCAGAATGCCACCCACAACTACTACCGAAGCGAAAACATCCAAGCGACGCCCATGATCTTCATGGGCGTCGACTTTTGGAACCCCGGGCCGCTCACGGATGCTTCCGCCGGCTACCCCCTCGATCCCAAACGCAAGCCTCTATTTCCGCTGATCCTCAAGCTCGCCTCCGATTCCTTGCGACCATTCGGCGCGAGCCTCATGCTTTCTGACGACGTCGGCCAGATAGCAGAGTTTCTGAGCGCAAAAAACGCTGGGCCACCGGTCCCCCGCTATGCCGATGCGCGGCTAAATACGCCGCAGGCGCTCCCCCTGCTGATTCGCGCTCCAAAGCAGGAGTAAAGGCTTGATCCGCCTTCTACCGCCGCAAGTCATCGGTGTCCAGCAGCTCACGCGGCTTTGGCGCGGTCTAGCAGTCCGGTGAGAAGGCTAGCGGACGTTGACGCCGGCCATGAGAGAACGTCGGAGACGACCCCGTCCCATTCGCCCGAGATGGCGCCAACTTTAGGCTTGAAGCACTGGTCTCGGCTACATTGCCCCATGACCACCTCTCGCCGCTATACGCGCGACGACCTCGTCCGCATCGCCACGAATGCGATGACCGAGCGCGGGCTCGAGCCCGATTTCTCGGCCGACGCGAAACGCCAGCTCGCGTCGATCTCCGGCGTCGGCCTCGACAAGGACGACGCCCACGTGCGCGACCTCACCGCGTTGCCCTGGTGCTCGATCGACAACGACGACTCGCTCGATCTTGACCAACTCACAGCGAGCGAGCCGCTCTCCGGCGGAACGGTGAAAATCTTCGTCGCCATCGCCGACGTCGACGCGCTCGTGAAGAAGGGTTCGCCCATCGACGCGCACGCCCAGGCGAACACAACCTCGGTGTACACGTCGGCGAAGGTGTTCCCGATGCTGCCCGAGCGGCTGTCGACCGACCTCACGTCGCTGAACCAGGAGGAGGACCGCCTCGCAGTGGTTAACGAGATGGTCGTCGCGGCCGACGCGTCGCTCGCTAGCGCGACGCTCTATCGGGCGCGCGTTCGCAACAAGGCCAAGCTCGCGTACGACGCCGTCTCGGCGTGGATCGACGGCAAGGGGCCGCTGCCCGATGCGGCGCGGACGAGCCCGGGTATCGACGTCCAGCTGCGCACGCAGGACGCGGTTGCGCAGCGGCTGCGGGTGCGGCGCCACGCGCAAGGCGCGCTCGAGTTCGAGACCTTTCAGCCGCGCGCCGTGTTCGACGGCGACGAGGTGGTCGACCTCCGGCAGCAGGTGCAGAACCGCGCGCGTCAGCTCATCGAGGAGGTGATGATTGCCACCAACGAATGCACGGCGCAGTTCCTGAAGCAGGGCGGCGCGGCGTCGCTGCGCCGCGTGGTGCGCTCGCCGGAGCGCTGGCAGCGCATCGTTGAGGTCGCCGCGCGCTACGGCGAGACGCTGCCGAAGCAGCCCGACTCCGAAGCGCTCGAAGCGTTTCTCGTGCGGCGGCGCCAGGCGGACCCGCTGCGCTTTCCCGACCTTTCGCTCGTCATCGTGAAGCTGATGGGGTCGGGTGAGTACGTCGTCGAGCAACCGGGCGAAGCGCCGATCGGCCACTTCGGCCTGGCCGTGCGCGACTACATGCACTCGACCGCGCCGAACCGCAGATTCCCCGACCTCGTCACGCTGCGCACGATCAAGGCCATGCTTGCCGGCGCGCCCCCCGCTTATAGCCGCGCCGAACTGGAGACGCTGGCGCTGCATTGCACTGCGCAGGAAGACGCCGCGCAGAAGGTCGAGCGCCGCGTTCGCAAGTCAGAAGCAGCGCTGGTACTGCAGCAGCGGGTCGGCCAGTCCTTCGACGCGATCGTCACCGGCCGCTCAGAGCGCGACACCTGGGTGCGCGCGTTCTCACCCCCGGTCGAAGGCAAGCTTCTCAACCCGGCGAAAAATCTTGACGTGGGTCGCAGGCTGCGCGTGAAACTCGTCTCGGCCGACGTCGAGCGCGGGTTCATCGATTTCGCGCAGGTCGTTTGAACGCGGGGATTGGTTGACGCCGCGGTTACGGCGCGGCGAGTCCTCGCCCCGGTATCGTGCACTCTGGCGACGACGTGCCGGAGCCTCGTTCGCATCGCTCGCCGGCAGCCGCAGACACCTTCAGACTGAGTGCGTCCACCGGGATCTGGCCACCGAATGTCGGCTCCCGTCGAGACCAGACGTTACTAGTCGCGCAAGGCGGGTGTCCGGTGCCGAGAGAAATGCCTTCAATTCTTGGCTGGGCTGGGCTGGACAGGTGCCTCCCGCCGCCCCGACAGTCGGAGAATCGGCTGTCGAGTGGCTGTCGAGTGGCTGTCGAGTGTTCGTACTCTCAGGTATCGGACGATAAGTTCCAATGTCTATGGGCTGTTGAGCTCTAGGTGAACAGATGGTCCAACAAATATCCGGCGGGTTGAAGCGCTAGCTACCATCGAACTTGGTCATCGAATAGGCCTTTGCGAGGCCTTGCAAGACCGCTTAGTGGTGAATGACACGCACACCCAAGGCACCCCGAGGCATCAGCAACCGCTGCAGGCGCATGCCTAGTCCGGATCCAATGACGGCAAAGCGTGACGAAGCGGCCGTCCGCGACGCGGGAGCCGAGGACGACAATCGCTGCAAGGCGGGTCTTGGGTAGTTGCTGTCAAACGCCTGCAGGGTCGAAAGCCGTCATCCTCGCCATCAATTTCTCAATGATGGGTGCGATGGCGGGTGCAAATCACGACCGGCGCGGGAGGCCGCGCCATGCCTAGCGCCGCGGCAGACACCCTCGAAACCTTGCGCCGCCCCCGGTCGAATATAGCGAAGGCAGCCACTAGCGATGAACCACAGGCTTGGCCCTTTTGGCCTTGACACCCGTCCGGAGCTCATCGAGGTGGTCGGCCCATGCTTGCATCATCGTGCGTCTCTCCGGCAGATACGTGGCGTGGTTGTACGACGCCGACACAGCGTTGCGCTCCGGATGTGCGAGCTGTATGTCTATATGTACGTGCGGAAAGCTCAGCTCGTGGAGGAGGGTGGACGCGAAGCCACGAAATCCGTGCCCGGTCATCCGGTGCTTGTAGCCCATTCGCTCGAGCGCGCCGAGGATGGTGTTGTTCGACATCGGCCGCTCGTGGTCCCGCTCGCCCGGAAAGACGTACGGGGAAAGGTTGCGGAGTTCGTGGAGGCAACGCAGTTGGTCAACAGCCTGCCGCGACAAGGGGACGATGTGCGGTGTCCTCATCTTCATGCGCTCAGCCGGGATGCGCCACATGGCGTCCTCAAGCTCGAATTCGTCCCAGGTGGCGTGGATGAGCTCGGTCGTTCGCACGAAGGTCAACGCGATCAGCTGAAGTGCGGCGCGCGTATGCGGTGATCCATCGTACACGGCCATCTTGCGCAGCAGTTCCGGCAGTTCCTTCGGCGCGACTCTCGGGTAGTTCGCTTTCCTGTGAGCCTTGAGGACATCGCTCGGCTTGACGTCGGCCCCCGGGTTGCGTTCGATGAATCCGTGAGCCACCGCGAAGCGCAGGATCTGGCCGCAGGTCTGCAGTGCCCGCTTCGCAATGTCCAGCGCCCCTCGCGCCTCGATCCGCTTGGCCATCGCGACGAGCTTCGGCGCCGTCACTTCGGCGACCGGAAGATGCCCCTAGATCGGAAAGACGTCGGCGGCTAGGCGTCTGATGACGTACTCTGTGTGGTGATCCGTCCGCGACGACTTCCATTGCTCATGCCAAGCACGAG
>JBBQIO010000474.1:0-3996 GCA_038325015.1 Polyangia bacterium | reverse complement strand
CGCTCGCGGGTTCGGTCCGCGCCGTGATCGACGTTTTGCTGAGGGGCGCGTGACCGAAGAGCCCGCGCCGCAACCGAGCCTACCGACGGCGACCGCGGCCACCCTGCGTCGCTGGGGCCCCTATCAGATGGTGCGCTATCTGACCGCTGGCGGGATGGCCGATCTGTACCTCGCCGAGCGCGTCGACGATCCCGACGCCGCCCCGGTCGTGGTCAAGACCATCCAGTCGCGCTACGTCGAGATGACCCGCGTGGTCAAGATGTTCCTCGATGAGGGGCGCATCGCCCGCGTGCTCGAGCATCCCAATGTCGTGCGTACGCTCGACGTCGGTTACGAGCAGGGCAGCTACTTCATCGCCATGGAGTACATCCCCGGGCGCGACCTTTTGGCGGTCTGCCGCCGCGCCGTCGAGGTGCGAAATTTTTTGCCGCGGCCCCTTGCCGTAGGGCTGCTCGTGCAGGTGCTGCGCGGCCTCGGCTTTGCGCACGAAAAGCGCGGCGAGGACGGCGAGCTGTTACGCGTGGTCCATTGCGACGTGTCGCCGGGCAACATTGTTTTGTCCTGGGGCGGAACCGCCAAGGTCGTCGATTTCGGCATCGCGCGCGCCACCATCGCGATGCGCGCCGAGGATCACTCGGTGGCCGGCAAGTACAACTACATGGCTCCCGAGCAGGTCAAGGGCGAGCCGGTCGACGCGCGCGCCGACGTCTTCGCGGTGGGCATCCTCCTGTGGGAGCTGACCGTCGGAAAACGGCTCTTTCGCGGCCGTCCCGAAGTGGTCATGCGGCTGGTCGTCGACGAGCCCATCCCCACGCCGTCGTCGGTGCGGGCCGACTATCCGCCGGAGCTCGAGCGCATCGTGATGCGGGCGCTGACTCGCGATCTCGGCGAGCGCTACTCGTCGGCACGCGCGCTGCGGACCGATCTGGTCGCCTGGCTGAGCGCTGCCGGCTTTTCGGCGGGCAAACGCGAGCTGGCCAGCTACCTGCGCGAAATTTTCGGCTCGGCGCTGCGCGATGTCGGCGCCGGTATGGCGGAATACGGCGACCTCGCCGAGGGCGACGAGTTGGCGTTGGAAAAGAGCGGGGCGTGGATGCTCGATCGCCCCCTGGAGGTCGACGCCGACGACCCCGAGGAGGATGCTGCCGACGACGCGCCGTTCCACATCAGCGGCCCGGTCGAGACCATCGAGCCAGACCGCAGCGGTCCAGTCCAAAAGGTCGAACGGCGCGACCCCATCGCCGCGGCTCAAGAAAATACCGGACCTTTCGTGCGCGACGTCGCCCCGGGCAGGCCGGCCGAGGAGATCACGGGGCCGCTTTCACACGGCAAACCGGTCGAGTCCTCCGAACCGGCGGTATCCGCAGCAAGATCCGACCGCCTTCTGATTGCCGTCAAGATCTTGGTCGTCGCGATCCTCCTGGCGACGGCAGTGATGCTCTATTTCCTCTTCGTGCCCCGAAGCTGATAAGCTGCTTCGACCTATGCGGCAACAGACCGTGGCAGAGCGGCTCCTGCCGTTCGAGGTTTTGCCAGGGCGCGAGCTCGAGGTCGGTCGACCTCTCGTCGCCCGATTGACCGGACGTCATTTCGACCATCTGCTCGACAGCGCCGGCTTCGAGCGGCCGTTCGACGCACGCTTTGGCAAGGCGATGGTCAAGACGCTGAGCCACCTGATGTCGTCGCTCGGCTGCTCGTTCGGCTTCGCCGAGCGCACCGAGCTTTCGCTCTATGCCGTTGCACAGGGAGGCGACGCGCGTCGGCTCCTATGTCGATTGGCCGGCGAGGCCTCGGCCAAGCTGTCGTTGGCCATCGGCCAGGTCGCGACCTTTGACGCGCGGCTGTACACGCTGCCCGACGTCAGCCTGGCCTACGCCTACTTTGCCGGCCGTCAAGAGGAGCAGAGCATGGTGGCCATCGACAGCTGCTGCAGCGCCGTCCTGGGCAATTCGGGCGCCGACAAGAGCGCCGTTCCCCACATCCTCGACGGGCTGGGGGCCGACGAGAAGCTCGAGCTGCTGCGGCAAAATGACTTCGACTTCGACGCGCTGCCCGCATGGCAGCGACGGGGCGCGTCGGTGCAGCTGCGTCCGATCAACGGCGCGGAGGCCACCGCCGAGGGGACGCAGGCCCGCCTGGTCGTCGATCTGCAGCTGCCGGAGCAGGCCGAGTTCGGCGAATACCTGCGTCGCGCGCTCGCCGGCGAGGGATGATCTCGCTCGCTGACGTGCAGAGTGCCCGCCGCCGCATCGCCGGCTCGGTCCTGGTCTCGCCCTGCCCGCAATCGGCCACGTTCTCGCTGCTCACCGGCAATCGCGTCTTTCTCAAGCTGGAAAATCAGCAGCGCACCGGCTCCTTCAAAGAGCGTGGCGCGCTCAACAAGATCTTGCTTCTCACCGACGAGGAGCGGCGGCGTGGCATCATCTGCGCGTCGGCGGGAAATCACGCCCAGGGCGTGGCCTACCACGCGCGCGCCCAAGGCATCCACGCGACCATCGTGATGCCGCTGGCGGCGCCGCTATTCAAAGTCACGCGCACGCGCGAATACGGCGCCGAGGTCGTGCTGCACGGCGAGAGCTACGACGACGCCTTCGATGAAGCGTGGCGCCGCTGCCAGGTCGAGGGGCTGACCTTCATTCACGCCTTCGACGACGACATTGTGATGGCCGGGCAGGGCACCATCGGCCTCGAGCTGCTCGAGCAGGACCCTGAGATCGACGCGGTCATCGTGCCCATCGGCGGCGGTGGCCTCATCGCCGGCATCGCCACGGTCCTGAAGGAAAAGAAGCCGAGCGTCCAGGTCATCGGCGTCGAGACCGAGCGCGTGCCGTCGATGAAGCGGGCGCTCGCCGAAAACGCGCCGGTGACCTTGCCGGCGGCGGTCACCTTGGCCGATGGCATCGCCGTGCGCCGCGCCGGGGCCAAGACGCTGCCCATCGTCGCGCGCTACGTCGACCAGATCGTCACCGTCGACGAAGAGGAGATTGCCAACGCGATCTTGCTCCTGCTCGAGCGCGAAAAGACGGTCGCCGAAGGCGCCGGCGCCGCGGGCCTGGCCGCGCTGGTCCAGGGCAAGACCGGCCTGGTCGACAAGAACGTCGTGGTGCTGGTCGGCGGCGGCAACATCGACGTCAATCTCTTGTCGCGCATCATCGAGCGCGGCCTGGTCAAAGACGGGCGCATGGTGCGGCTGCGGCTGCGCATCGCCGACCACCCCGGCGCGCTGCACCGGCTGACCGGCCACATCGCCACCAGCCGCGCCAACATCTTGGAGGTGTTTCACAACCGCGCATTTTCCCGCGTCGACCTGGGCGAGACCGCGGTCGACGTGACGCTGGAGACGCGCGGCGCAGAGCATATCGTCGAGTTGATGGCGCTGTTGCGCAAAGACGGCTACGAGCTGGAAAAGCTGTTTTAGCGCCAATCTCTCGCCGCGTCATATTGCGGCCCTTGCCGCCACGATTCCGCTATACTGCTGCGCTCCATGCAGAAGTTGCCCGTGCTCGGCTCCGCGCCGCTCCCTATTTTATCCGGCCAGGCGGACCGCGAATCGGCCGCTGTGGCGCGGCAATCCGCCGGCGCGCAGCAGGCGGACCCGGCCCTCGACCGACTGCGGCTGGAGCGACGCATCGCCGGCAAGGTGGGTGACGCCGTCGTCGACTACGGCATGATCGAGTCCGGCGACCTTGTGATGGTGTGCATCTCGGGGGGCAAAGATTCGTACGCGCTGCTCGACGTGTTGCTGTCGCTGCGGCGACGCGCGCCGGTGGATTTCGAGCTGGTGGCGGTCAACGTCGACCAGGGCTGGCCGGGCTACGCCACCGACGTCATCGCCGCTCATCTGGAGCGTCGTAGCGTGCGCTACCGAATGGTGCAGAAGCACGAGATCGCGGCCATCGTCGAGCGCGTCGTCCGCCCCGAGGAGACCGGCGCCACGCCGTGCTCGTTGTGCTCGCGGCTGCGGCGCGGTGTGCTGTACGGCCTGCGCGCCGAGCT
>JBBQIO010000473.1:0-4008 GCA_038325015.1 Polyangia bacterium | reverse complement strand
AGCGGACCCCGATCGTCGGCGGGCGAAAACGCGATGCTGTGAATCGGCACCAACGACTTGGCGGCCAGGTTTCCCAGCGTGCGGAACGTCCTTCGATCCATGGTCTGGTTCATGCCGTCGGAGATGAGGACGATGAGGCGGCGTGGCGGCTTGTCGTCGGGCTTGGCGTCTTTTTTAGGCCGGTTGAGCTCGAGCAGCGCGGCTTCGACCGCGTTGCCCATGCGCAGATCCGCGCCCTCGCCGTCGGCGCTCAGATCGTCGAGGCTGGAGACCACTTGACTCGGCGTCCGCCACGGCGGGTGCGGCGTCACGTCGCTGCCGTAGTCGATGAGGTAGACGCGCCAGTTGGGCGGCATCTGTTCGAGCAGCTCGCCGGCGGCCTCCTTGACGCGGTCGAGCGGCTCCTCGCCGTTGCTCACCGGTGCCGCCATTTTGACGGGGTTTTTACTTTTTACACTTTTTTTGTCTTTCCCCGTTCTGGTTGGAGGCGGTGGGAGGGCCGGGGGCGGCGTGCCCCCCGGTGCGGTGACCGCCGTCTGTGGCCCGTACAGCGAGGACGATTCGATGATCAGCACCAGCTCAAGAGGGTCGCCGGCGTTCTGAAAGCGCTTCATCGTCTGCGGCGAGCCGATGTTCTTGCCGTTGAGCCTGAGCGAAAAGGCGTTGGCCGTCTTGTCGTCGTCGACCGTGCCTTCGAGCTCCACGAGCGACGCGTACAGCCGCACGATGCCGTCGGAGCCAAAGTCGCTGGCGTCGACCCGTTCGAGCCGCAGGCGCGGGTCGTCGGCACCCGCCGACGCCCCGACGAGCGCGAGGGACACGAGGCAGAGCAGCCGAAGAGAGCGAAGGGACGCGCGCACGGTAGTTCGGAAAAATAGCCGAAGCCGCGACCGCTGTCGACGACAGAGCCACGGTCGACGACGGACCCATATGTTAGCGTCGCGCCATGGACGACGACACCTTCGACAAAATCGCTGACGCCGAGCTGCGCTACCTGGAAAAGGCGCTCGGCGCCGCCGATCCTGACGAGGTTGAGGCCGACCTCTCGTCGGGCGTGCTGACGCTGGCGCTGGGGTCAGGCGACAAAATCGTGATCAACAGCCACCGTGCGGCAGGCGAGATCTGGATGGCTGCGTTTCGCAATGCTTGGCATTTCCGCCCAACCCAGAGCGCGGACGCGTGGCAGTGGCGGACGCAGACGGACGAGTTGCGCTCGACGCTGACTCGCCTCCTCGACGGCAAGCTGAGTCAGCCCATTAAGTTTTGAAAGCGGGTGATCCGATCAGATTGGCCTGATCGATCAGATTGACCTGATCTGATCTGATCTGATCTGACCTGACCTGATCGATCAGTTCGGCTGGGCTTACCAGATGGTGCACATGTTTTTGCTGACCATCTTATCCGCCGGCTTGCACTGGAACGCCGCGGCGAACTCCGGCAGGTTCGACATCGGGCCGTTGACTCGATAGTGACCGGGCGAGTGCGGATCGGTCTGCGCCCTGAGCGCGCCCTCTTCGGGCCGAACGTCGCCGCACCAAATTTGCGCCGCGCCCAAAAAGAACAGTTGGTCGTCGGTGAAGCCAGCCGCACGCATCGGCGTGTGCTTGGCCTTGTAGGCCGTGTACGCCAGCTTGAGGCCACCGAGGTCGGCGATGTTTTCGCCCAACGTCAGCTTGCCATTCAAGTGAATATCGCCAGGCACGGTGTACGCGCTGAACTGATCGACGACGCACTGCGCGCGCTTGTCGAACTCCTTGACCACGTCGGGCGAGCACCACTCGCGGAGGTTGCCCTTGCCATCGAACTGGCGGCCCTGATCATCGAAGCCGTGGGTTAGCTCGTGGCCGACGACCATCCCGGCGCCGCCATAATTGACCGCCGGCAGCGCGTCGTGTGAAAAGAACGGCGGCTGCAGAATTCCGGCCGGAAACACCATCTCGTTCAGGCTCGGGTTGTAGTACGCATTGACAGTCGGCGGGGCCATGCCCCACTCGGCGCGGTCGACCGGCTTGCCAATCTTGGCCAACTCACGATGCGCTTCGAACTCACGCGCCGCGGCGACGTTCGCCGCGTACGAGTTGCCGACCTTGAGCGCGTCGTAGTTGCGCCAATTGTCGGGAAATCCGATCTTATTGGCGATGGCGTGCAGCTTCTCGTTCGCCGCCTTGCGGCTGGCGTCGTCCATCCAGGTCAGCTTCTTGAGGTTGTTCTCCATCGCCGTCTCGATGCCATGCACCACTTCGAGGCTAGCGCTCTTGCCGTCGTCGCCGAAGTTGGCGCGCACGAACGGCCGGCCGAGCGCAAAGCCGAGCGCCATCGAGGTCGACCGCACGCAGCGCTTCCAGCGCACCGGCAGCTCTTTTTGACCCGAGATCGTCTTGCCGTAAAAGTCGAAATTTTCGTTGACGAATTTCTGCGCCAGGGCCGGGGACAGGGCGTGCACCGCGTGCCAGCGCAGGTACGGCTTCCACGCGTTGATCGGCTCGGAGGTCAGCATCTTGTCGAGCTCGCCCATGAAGCCGGGCGAGATCACATTGATCTGCGTGATCTCGGGCTCGCCAAGGTCGGCCCAATACGACTTCCACGGAAAGTGCGGCGCGAGCTTGCTCAGACCCGCCATTTCGAGTCGGTGATAGACGGTCTTGGGGTCGCGGCGCTCGACACGCGTCTGGCTTGCTTTAGCGAGTCGCGTCTCGAGAGCCATGATCGCGGCCGCGTCTTTTTGTGCTTGCCCCTCTTTTTCGCCGCCGAGCACGAGCATCTTGGCGACGTGGGCCACGTACTTGGTGCGAATGCCCGCCGAGCGCTCGTCGGGGCGGGTGTAAAAGTCGCGGTCCGGCAGACCGAGGCCAGCCTGATCGACGGCACCGATCTCCAGCGTCGCGTCCTTGGCGTCCTGCTCCGAGCCGCTGTCAAACAGCGCGTTGGCACCCTGTAGATGCATGCGCGCCAGCTCTTTGGCCAGCGCCTCGATGTTCTTGATCCCGTCGGTGCGCTTCCAGGCGGCTTGGACCTCGGCGGCGCTGCCAGCCTCGATCTTGTCCTCGGCCATGCAGCTTCCGTAGTAGGCGGTCAGTTTGTCGCCGTACGGGTCCGGGTCGATCCCTTTGCCGCCGCGCAGCCCTTCGAGAGTGTCGTGCAGCTTGTTCTCGTTCTTTTCGGCGAGCGCGTCGAACGTGCCCCAGCGCGCGCGGTCGGGCGGAATCTCGTGCGTCTTGACCCAGCCGCCGCAGGCGAACTGGTAAAAGTCGTCGCACGGCTTGGCGCTGCGATCGAAGTTCGCCTCATCGAGCCCGGCGGCGACTTTGAGCTCGGGCGGCTGCGCGGCGCTGGCCGGAGCGGCTTTGGCTTGTGGCTTGCCAGCGCATGCGCCGGCCAGGGCCATCGGAAGGGCAAAAAGCAGGATGCGTGGATTCATTCGTGGAGCTCCCATTCGCGTTAAACGGATTTGTGCGGCTCCGTATAACACGCGGGATTGCGGACTTGTTCCCAGGCGCGGAGGGAAACTTTTTAGCCGCCGAGACCCGCCCGTTCGTAGACCAAACCCCAGCGAATTCCGCGATCCGAGACCAAAATCCCGGACGCACCGGCGCGCACGACGATGCGTTCAAGCACGGTTGCGCCGGCAAAAATGACATCGGCGCGACCCGGTTCGAGGCCCGGCCAGCTGCGCATCTCGGCGTGGGTCGCCCGCGCCATACGCTCGACCAGCGAACGGAGATCCATGAGCGACAGCGTCGAGCCGTGCACGCGGCTGGCGTCGTACTTCGACAATGCCAGTGCCAAGGTTGCCAGGGTGGTGACCGTGCCGGCGATGCCGACCAGCTGACCGCGCGGCCGTGGCGCACCATCGAGCGCGCCGTCGATGGTCTCGATCAATGCACGGCGCTCCGCGGCGCTCGGCGGATCGCTCGGCAAAAGCCGCTCGCGCAAGCGGACCGAGCCGATGGGCAAGCTCAGCACCTCTTCGACCTGCGCGTCACCGACGATCAGCTCGGTCGAGCCGCC
>JBBQIO010000472.1:0-4009 GCA_038325015.1 Polyangia bacterium | reverse complement strand
CGGCCACTTGCTGAGCCCGCCGGCGCGCGGGTTCATGGAGTCGGACAAGGCGATGCGCGACGCCTACGACGATTTGCGCGCACACCAGTTCGGCTTTCTGGCCGGAATGCGCGCCGCGCTCGAAGGCATCCTCAAGCGCTTCGACCCGGCCATCCTCGAAACCAAGCTGACGCAGAAAAAATCGATGCTGTCCTCGCTGCTCCCGGCCAAACGCAAGGCGCAGATGTGGGACGCGTTCATCGAGTTGTACGGCCAGATCTCGTCGGAGGCATCGGACGACTTTCACGAGCTCTTCGGCAAGGAGTTCCTGCGCGCGTACAACGAATACATCGACCAGCTTGCCAAGGATCGGCCATGATGACGACGCGCTGCGACGGCAGACGGAAAGGTTGATCGTGCAGATGGAACTCGCGACTCTGTCGCGCCGCGGTGGCCGCAACTACAACGAGGATGCCTGCGGGCACTGGCACTCGGACAGCCACTTGTGCTGCGTCGTCGCCGACGGCGCCGGCGGCCATGGCGGTGGCGACAAAGCGTCGAAACTGGCCGTCCAGTTCATCCTGGGTGCGTTCGCGGCGTCACCCGAAGGCGGTTCGGAGGCGATCCAGCACATGATCGTCTCGACCAATCGCTCGATCATCCAGCACCGTGCCGACGATCGTTCGCAGCAGAACATGCACAGCACGGTCGTCGCGCTGTTCATGGATCTCGAGGCCAACGTCGCGAGCTGGGGCCACTGCGGCGACTCACGGCTCTACGTCTTTCGCGGCGGTCGCGTCGCGTCGCGCACTCGCGACCACAGCCTCGTCCAGTCGCTCGTCGACGGCGGCATGCTGGCCGCCGAAGACATGCGCTCGCATCCTCAGCGGAGCGAGTTGCTCTCGGCGCTCGGCGTCGGCGAGGAGGACCTGCAGGTCGCCGTTTCAGCGCAGCCTTGGCTGGTCGAGGCGGGCGATGTGTTCCTGCTTTGCACCGACGGAATGTGGGAATACGTCGAGGACGCGCAAATGGAAGCTGCGCTGGCGCAGGCGGTCGGTCCGAACGCCTGGCTGCACGAGCTCGAGCAGAACGTCCTGCATGGCGCGTCGCACAAGCCGCGCCACGACAACTTCACCGCGCTCGCCGTCTGGGTCAGCGAGCCGGGTCCCTGAAGGAGCTGAGATGCCCAATCACGTTTGCATGGGCGCCGCGCTGCAATGCACGTTCGGGCTCGCCCCGAGCTCGCTGGTCGTCCTCCCTGTCAACAAGGTGATGACCTCCTACGTGCCGGCGGCCAACATCATGGACAACAAGCCGATGGTCAACATCATGCCGTTCGGCATGTGTCAGAGCCCGTCGAATCCGATGGTCGCCGCGGCGACCGCGGCGGCGCTCGGCGTGCTCACGCCGATGCCATGCATCCCCGCCACGACGGCGCCGTGGGCGCCCGGCGCGCCGACCGTACTGCTCGCCAACATGCCCGCGCTCGACGACACGTCCAAGCTGATGTGCATGTGGGGCGGCGTCATCTCGGTCAACTTTGCCGGCCAAGCGACCGAGCAGATTCCCTGACGGGCCGCGAAAGCAGAAAGCAAAACGGCCGGGTTAGCCCGGCCGTTTCTTCTAGTCGCCTGAACGCTACTGAGGCGCCTGGCGACCGATCTCGACGCGCCGGTTTTCCGGAGCGAGCGGATTGCTCGGGTTGACCGGATCCTTCGAGCCCTGGCCGACGATGACCAGCATGCCGGAATCGGCGCCCTTCTGGACAAGGTATTCCTTGACCGCTTCGGCGCGCTTCACAGAAAGCTGCTGGTTGGCTTCGGGCGTGCCCGAGGCATCGGCGTGGCCGACGACACGGACCTGCCGGCCGCTGCCCTTCTTGCCGCGCAGCACTTCGGCAAAGACGTCGAGTTGCTTCTTCAGCAATTCCGGCAATTCGGCGGAGCCGACCTTGAAGGACGAGGCCGGGAGCGAATAGCGTATGGCCGGCTTCAGGCCCATGCACTTGAATCCGCTTGCTTCTAGCTCCTTGCAGGCGTCTTCGGGGAAAAGTCCGTCCTTCACCGAAGCCGCGTCGGGAACCGATGTTCCGACGTCGAGCGACGATTGCGCGAAAGCCGGGGCGGAAGCGAAGGCCGCAGCGACGATCGCGGCGAGGCCGAGTCGGGCCAGGGTCAGCTCATGCTTCATTTGCACTCCTCTTGGATCCAGGAAGGATGCGCGGTGGCCGACCTTGCGACTTCCACCGATGCAACCGGGCAAGCTTGCCCGCGGTTGCCGCAGCCCGTCGATCATAGCGAGTTTCCGGCCCTCGTCACTCCCGAAAAGTGGGGACGAAGGGACCGTCGGTCGCGTCGCCCGTGGCCTTGTGCGCGTCCTGCAGAGATTCTGTTTCGAGTCGGGGCGCATTCAAGTAAAGTGCGAGGCCGCTGTCCGGCGTCGCTTGAGCAGGCGATGCGGCGCATCGGTGCTGCACGACAAAGAACGGCTCCGGCTTTTGCCGATGGGCAGTCGCATGGGAAGCCACAGTTCACTCGTATCGCTATGACCTGGCACAACAAGGTGGTCTGGACGGAGGGGATGTTCCTGCAACCCCAGCACTTCCAGCAGCATGACCGCTACACCGAATACCAATTGCGCCAGCGCCTCGCGGCCACCGTCGGCCACGCCTGGGGCTTCACGGCAGTCTCCGTCGACGACGCCGCGCTCGCCCTCGGCAAGCTGAGCGTCAACTCCGCGCAAGGCGTGCTGCCCGATGGCAGCGCCTTCTCGATTCCCGGCAACGACGCTGCGCCGGCCGCGCTCGACATCCCGGCGGACGCGCGCAACGAGCGCGTCGTTCTCGCCCTCGTGCTGCAGCGGCCGGGCATCGTCGAGTCCGATGCCGAGCAGGCCGCCGGTTCGATGGGACCGCGCTATCGCGTTGCCGAAGTCGAGGTCGGCGACAGCAACACCAACGTCGATCGCGATACGGCGATACAGATCGGGCGCCTGAATCTGCGTCTGATGCTCGAGCGCGATGCTGGCGAAGGTTACGCCACGATCGGCATCGCGCGCGTCGTCGAGCGTCGCGCCGACAACAAGCTCGTGCTCGACACGCTGTACATCCCGCCGATGCTGCATTCGCAAGGTCACCCGATCCTCGATGGCTATGTGCGCGAGCTGTGCGGCCTATTGCACCAGCGCGGCGAGGCACTGGCGGCGCGGCTGTCGCAGCCCGGCCGTGGCGGCGTTGCCGAGATCGCCGACTTTCTGCTTCTCGAGGCCGTCAATCGCTCGCAGCCGCTCTTCATGCAGCTGCAACAGCGCTCGGTGCTTCATCCCGAAGTGCTCTACGCCGCCTGTCTCAGCCTGGCCGGCGACCTGGCCACCTTCCGCGAGAAGCGTCGCCCGCCGCCTTTCCCGGAGTACCTGCACGACGACCTGCAGCGCTGCTTTCGAGCGGTGATCGATGACTTGCGCCAGTCGCTGTCCATGGTGATGGAGCAGACCGCCATTCCGATCGAGCTGCAAGATCGCAAGTACGGCATCCGCGTCGCCATCATCGGCGACAAGGAGTTGCAGCGGAACGCCAGCTTCGTGCTCGCGGTTGCTGCCCAGCTCCCCGGCGAAGCCCTGCGCGCGCGCTTCCCGACCCAGGTCAAGATCGGCCCGGTCGAGCGCATCCGCGACCTCGTCAACCTGCAGCTTCCCGGCGTCACGATGCGTCCGCTGCCGGTGGCGCCACGCCAGATTCCCTATCACGCCGGATTCACGTACTTCGAGCTCGACACGCGCAACAACGAGCTGTGGAAGCAGCTTGAGGCGTCGGGCGGCCTGGCGATGCACATCGCCGGCGAATTCCCGGGCCTCGAGCTCGAGTTCTGGGCCATCCGCGCCTAGAGCATTCGCCTCCGTAGCGCTCCTCGCTCGATCTCGGTGAACGACTTGCAGGAAACGACATGAGCGACACAGGACGCGACAACGATCCCTTCGCCGCCTTCGAATCCGACCGCACGGTGATCAAGCCGGGGGCCGGTCGAGGTGCGCC
>JBBQIO010000471.1:0-4018 GCA_038325015.1 Polyangia bacterium | reverse complement strand
GTTCGACGTCCATCCCATCGGGGACTGCTCGCCGGACCGAATGGGGACCGATGCTCAGCCGGGGCCGGTCGTGTTCCACGACCAGGTCGATCCGTTGCTCTACTACTTTCCGATTCAGCGCGCGCTGGTGACCAACGAGGCGCGCGGAGAGGTGGCGCTGGTCGAAATTCTCAACGAGTCGATCATCAACCTCAATCCCCACCTACCCGGCTACAACTTCGTGCCGGTCGGCGATCTGCCGGAGCACATCCGGGTGTCGGCGGATGGCTGCCAGAGCATCACGGCCAATGTCGACTCGTGCGACCTGGGAGTCATTGACAACTCAGTCTTGAACAATATGTCGCGGCTGTCGGCAATCGTCGACTCGGGATTGCCGCCCGGTTCGGGGCTGGCATCGCCGAGGGCCTATAGCGCCGGCGTCGTGCGTCGCTTGTCGCCGACGGTCCATGGTGTGCCGCTCGGCGCGCGTCCGTCGTGGGTCGAGTGGGCGCCGGAGAATCAGCCCGCGCTCCACTCCTACGAGCGCGGTCCGGACGGCAAGCCGGGGTTGCCCGGTCAGTGCATTGGCGGCACGTACTCCGCATGGGTTGCGCTGCCCAATTGCCAGCTGGTCGTCGAGGTATCGCTCAGCGCCACCGCGTACAACGCCAATGGCGTGATTCCCGCCGAGGTCGAGCGCGCGATCGCGGTGACGCCCAGTGGGATCACGCTGATCGACGACCCGTCCACGATCTCGTGCCCGAGCGAATGCACGGGCGGGACGGCTAGCGCGTCACCGCCGCCGGCAACGACAGCCAGCCCGCCGCCGCTGTTTCCGTCCGGACGCTCGGCGCCGAGCAGCTTGGCCTTCGACTTCGATCGCGCGACCAGGCGCCTCTTCATCGGCGACTCCCTGGGCGAGAGCATCGGCGTGGTTCCGCTCGGCCCGGACGGTGCGATGCTCGGCACGCCGCATACGATTCCGCTGGTCACCGGTGCACTGGGAGTCGACGTCGTGCGCGTCGCTCCGCGCTCGCCGGCCGGAAAGTTCCTCTATGCGGTGGCGCGCGACGCCTCGGTGCGGGTAGTCGACCTCGACCGTGAGACCGAGTGCGAGACCAATCCCGATCCGCGCGCGCTCCAGGGCGTGTCCGACATCGACCCTTTGCCCCAGGCTCGGCACTTTGGCTGCTTTCCGATCGGCGCCCCTGGCACACCGCCGCGCTCGCCACTGGTGGCGACGCCCGGCATCCATCTCGACAGCGGCGTGCTGCCCCGCGACGTGCTGTTTGTTCACATCGATATCCCGACGGGAGCGCCCTCCAATCAGAGCCCGCCGGCCGCCGGCCCGTCGACGCCGGTCGGCGATTTCGCTTGGATCCTGACCAGCGACGGCCACGCCGACATGGTCAACATCTACGACGCCTGCCCGCAGCCGAATCTGCCGCAGCTCCGGCCGGACGGCACCTACACGCCGGCCTGCTCGCTCCTCAACGGCGCTCCGGAGCTCAGCCGGCAGGCGGCGTTCACCTATCCTGGCAATCCCGTGCCGCCCCAGAACGACCGCGTGTCGCACCGGCTGCGGGGCGGGTCGAGCCGCTTTTTTGATCCGCCGAACCTTCAGGACAACGTCGGACAGCCGCGCATCCAGGACGAGTCCGCGCCCTTCAGCGTCTCGGTCAACGGCCTCGCCACCGGCACCGCACTCGACGCCGACGCGGGCATGGCGCTCGTGGATTTGCCGTCGCTGTACGGGGGATTTGCCCCGAGCTTCAACGGCGTAACCCTGACCGGAACGCCGTCGGCATTTCGCCGGCACATCGCCTTTTTCGATCCCGATCGGGTGCGCTCCGAGACCTGGACCGTGTCGTGGGAGGGGTTGTTGCCCAACACGGGGCGCTCGCAGGGGCTGATTCGCAATGGCCGACTGGTCGATGACGGCGCGCTGTTCTGCGGCCACGACGTCCTGCCCGGAGATAAAGTCTACGTTGCAGGCTGCATCAACGACAACCAGTGCGACTACACGCAGCGCTGTTATCGCGACCCGGCCACGCCGTCCGACGTGATCGCGGGGCTGTGTCTGCCCAAACCGGTATCCGGTCCAAACGTCAACGCGCTCTACGCCGAATGTGCACCGTTACTGCGCGCGCAGCGGCGCTACCACATCGTCGACGCCAAACAGGGTGCACCACTGCCGGGAACGGGCGAGCTTTCCGACTATCTGACGCTGGCCGAGATCTACGAGCCGGAGCATCCGCGCGACACGCGCAGCTGCGCAGTCGACGTCGACTGCAGCAACACCCTGGCCGATGGGCTGCCGACCAGCTGCCTGTCGGATTGGGACGGGCAGCGGCGCTGTCTCCGCGCCTGCGATCCGTCCGCGGAGAATTTACCGGCGGGCCGCTGTGGTGTGGATTACCAGTGCGCAAAGAGTCAACGGCCGGACAGCCCTTTTCGCTGCATGCGCGCTCCACTGGACCCGACGCTACAGCGCGACTGCTTCCCCGAGCGGGTGATCTACGAGATCCACGCGGGCGAGAGCTTCATGTTCGCCGGCGGTGCGACCGGCACCTTCGTCAACACCCAACCCAACCCGACCACCCACAGCTGCGAGCTGACCCCGGGGAGCTCGGAGTACGCGCGGCTGCGCAACCCGCGCCTACCGCTGCAGCCGCCCCAGTGCCCAGCGTCGCTGACCGATCCGTTGGCCGCGCTCGATCCGGCCAGTGGCCTGGGGGCATGCAGCGTGACGGTACAGCTCGGCAAACCAACGACCGTGCTGCACTACGAGAATCCATTCTTTGCCGTCGGGCTCGTGGTGCCGGCGGTGCCTGCCGATTTCACTGTGATGCAGTACACCGTGATTGGCGGCGCCTTCAACGCCAGCATCGGGTTGATCCTCGATGTGCCTGCGCAAATCTTACGCACCGGCGTCGTCGCGCCCGATCAGCAGACGGTCTATGTCGTCGATAGCGGGCGCCAGCCGGTTTCGACCGGGCTGCAGGGGCAGCTATTCCGCTTCTTCTCGCAGCTGACCCGGCTCGACACGACGTTCTTCGTGCGTTAGCTCCGCAGGTTCGATCGTTCGGTTGAGCAGAAAATTTGCGTCCGCTTTGAGCCTGTGATCTAATGTAGGCAGAAGTGGGAGGATTTATGCGCGATCTCGACCGGTGGAAGGACAAAGTCGAGCTGTCCCTCGACGGTAGGCAGATCTTTTTCATCTTTTTTGGCAGCTCTATTATTGCGTGCATGATTTTTGTATTTGGCATCATGCTGGGCAAGCGCTTGGAGGCGCGCGCGCTGGCGCTGAGCCCGCCCTCGGCCGAGGATCCGCTCGCGGCGCTCGACCAGTTGAGCGACGCCGACGACGGTCTCACCTTTCATCAGGCGCTCACCAAAGACACGCATCGCGGCGCGATCGTGCCGACGGCCAATGGGGAGAAAAAGCGATCGGTCGCCGAAACAAGCGCCGCCAGCGAAAGCGCTCCGGTCGCCAAGAGCAGTGACAGTGCACTGCCGCGCCCGCCGATCCTGCCGAGCCTGCCGATGCAGCCCGTGGCGCTCGCGAAGCCCAAGGTCGAGACCGGCCACTTCACGCTGCAGCTCTCTGCATTTCCCGATCGCAGTGACGCGGACGAGTTCATGCGCCGCGTGCAGGCTGCGGGCTATCACCCGTTCGTCGTCCAGAGCGAGGTGCCAGGCCGCGGCACGTTCTACCGCGTCCGCTTGGGCGACTTCACGTCGCGCCAGGCCGCCGCCGATTTCAAGACCGAGTTCGAGAAGAAGCAGCGCCTGATGGCCTACGTCGCCAAAATCTGACGCCGGCCCGGCCTTCGCCGACACACGCTGTGTCGCCCGGTTGGCTGCGGGCGGCCGCCGATGAAACCGGGAAAGCGGCGGTCGTTGCTGTAGGCTGCCGCCCGTGGAACTGGTCGCTGATACGCCGCTCATGCGGCAGTACCTGCAGCTCAAGCAGCAGTATCCCGACCACGTTCTGTTCTTTCGGCTTGGCGACTTCTACGAGATGTTTTTCGACGAC
>JBBQIO010000470.1:0-4019 GCA_038325015.1 Polyangia bacterium | reverse complement strand
GACGCGCATCGAAGAAGTGGTGCAGAAATGCACCGAAGAGGTGGACGCGCAGTGCAAAGAGGCGGGCGAGCAGGCAGTCTTCGATCTCGGGCTGCACAAAGTTCATCCCGAGCTGGTCAAGGCGCTCGGGCGGCTCAAGTTTCGTTCGGCGGCGGCGCAGAATCTTTTGTCGCACTCCAAGGAGGTCGGGATGATTGCCGGCCTGATGGCCGCCGAGCTCGGGCTCAACGTCAAGATCGCGCGTCGCGCCGGGCTCCTGCACGACATCGGCAAAGGGGTCGACCAAGAGGTCGAAGGGTCGCACTCCGCCGTCGGGGCGCAGCTGGCCAAGAAATACAATGAGTCGCCGCAGATCGTGGCCGCCATCGCCGAGCATCACGGCGAAGAGCCGACCAGCTCGGCCCTGTCGCTGATCGTCGATGCCGCCAACGTGCTGTCGGGTCAACGGCCGGGCGCACGCCAGGAGCTCCTGGCGTCGTACATCCAGCGCCTGACCGATCTCGAAAAGCTGGTCGAGAGTGTACCTGGGGTGCACAAAGCATACGCCATCTCGTCGGGCAAAGAGCTGCGTGTGCTGGTGGAAAACTCCCAGGTTTCCGATGACGAATCGGTGCTCTTGGCCAAGGAGCTGAAGAAGAAGATTGAAGACCATGCGGCCTATCCAGGAACGGTGCGCATCTCGGTGATCCGCGAAACTCGGTCGACCGACTATGCGCGTTGAGGTTAAAAAGAGGGTCATGAATGCTCGCTGGCTCAAGAACCCCGCACTGTGGTGGCTGCTGGGGACCCTTGCAGTCGCCGGCTGCACGTCGTCGCTCGGCGGCCCGTGCCAGGTGCAGTCGGACTGCAACCACGGGCTGATCTGCTTTTTGGGAACCAATCCGACCGTCGGCGGCCACTGCGAACACGCGATGGAAGAGGACATGGGCACGTTCGACTTCGCAGTCGCCCAGGATATGGCGATGGAGCCGACCGACTAGTCGACGTCGAGCACGTGGTAGTCGCGCTTGCCTTTGCGCAAGAGTACGTGGCCGCTCGGAGCGTCCTCCGGGCTTAGAGCGCGCGCGATGTCGGCCACGCGCTGGTCGTTCAGGTAGATGCCGCCGCCTTCGATGGCGCGCCGCGCTTCGCCCTTGGACTTGCACAGGCCGGCCTCGACCAGCGCGTCGATCACGCTCAGACCCCGGAGCCGCTCTTTGGACACCGCCGAGCGCGGCGCTCCCGCCGGGATCTCGCCCGCTTTGCGCGCGCCGAACAGCGCGCCCGCCGTCTCGACGGCTTTGGCGGCTTCGCTCTCGCCGTGGATGAGCTTGGTCAGCTCGCGCGCCAGCACGCGCTGCGCTTCGCGCTTCTCGGGATGCGCCACCACGCTCTCATCGAGCGCCTCGATTTCGCCCTCCTCGAGCGGCGTAAAATAGCGCAGCAACTTGCCGACCTGCGCGTCTTCGACGTTGAGAAAATATTGATACAGCTCGAATGGGCTAGTGCGGTCGGCATCCAGCCAGACCGCGCCCTTTTCGGTCTTACCAAACTTTTGCCCCTGCGCGTTTGTGACCAAGGGCTGCGTCAGCGCAAACGCCTCCTTGCCGCTGCGCCGGCGAATCAGGTCCACGCCCGACACCATGTTGCCCCACTGATCGCTGCCGCCCATCTGCAATGTGCAGTCATGATGCTCATTGAGCCAGGCGAAGTCGTAGGCCTGAATCAGCATGTAGGAAAATTCGGTGTACGAAATTCCGCTCGCTCGATCCTCCAGGCGGCTGCGCACCGAGTCGCGCGTCAGCATCGCGTTGACGCTGAAGTGCTTGCCCACGTCGCGCAAAAAATCGAGCAGCCCCAGCCCGGCGAACCAGTCGGCGTTGTTGCACATGACGGCCCCGCTCGGCCCCGGCGAAAAATCCAAAAAGCGGGCAAGCTGCGCTCCGATGCGCTCGCCGTTGTGGCGCACCTCGTCGGCGGTCAAGAGGTTGCGCTCACTGCTCTTGCCACTCGGGTCGCCAATCATCCCGGTCGCGCCGCCGACCAGGGCGATCGGCCGATGGCCATGCTGCTGCGCCCGCTTTAGCGCCAGGATGGGCAGCAGATTTCCCACATGCAGGCTGGCGCTCGACGGGTCGAAGCCGACGTACAGCGTCAGCTTCTCGGTGGCCATCTTGGCGGTCAGCTCGGGCGAGCTCATCTGATGGACCAGGCCACGCCAGCTCAGCTCCTCGATCAACGATGGCAACGATGGCAACGACGACGACGACGACGACGACGACATTGGGCTCCTCGACTCAACTCTTTTTAGCCACGAACAGCGCGCACTTCAGTACCGGTTGCGGCGGGTATTTATTGGGCAATAGCGGACACAAAATAAACGTGCTCGACGCGGTGCGCACATATTTGGGCGGCGCCGCGCAAGCGTGGCACAGGCTATTGGGATAGGGCAGCGCGCCGTCGGACACGACCCTTTTGATAGCAGATTCCGGGTAGCATAGGCGGCATGTCTCGCCGTGCGCTGGTCGCCACTGTGCTTTGTGCGTCTCTGTTCAGCTGCGGCGGCGTCATGACCCCGCTCTACCCGCCGCGTCCCGAAGTCGTCGCCGGCCAGGCCATGGCCGACCCGCAGCCCGCGCGCGTTGTCATGCACATCGCGATCGGGCGCGTCGCGCTGGCGCAGGCCATCGACCAGAGCGTGCCCGCCGTCGGCGCCGGCACATTTCCCCTGCTCGGGTCGAATCGTCGCTACGTGTGGAAGCGTTTTCCCGTCGAGGTCGGCTTCGTCTCCGGGCGGGTGCGCATCAAGGCGCACGTGGTTGCGACGCTCGAGGTCGGAACGCTGCTCGAGCTGCCGATGGATTTGACCATCTTCGGCGAGCCGATTATTGCCACCGACTATCAGGCGCGTCTGCAGTCGGTCGACGTGCAGGCCACCTCCGACGATCCGCGCTTGCGGGCCGCCGAAGGGATGGCCGGCGCGCTGCACAAGATCGGCGACCAAATTCAGCACAGGCTCGAAGACTTTCACTTCGATCTGCGGCCGCTCATTGGCGAGACCTACCAGCGACTGTCCCGGCCGATCGACTTGCCGCTGGGCAATGCGCATGGCTGTGCGCTCCTGCAGGTGGTCGATGTCGAGGCCGGGCCGACGGTGCTGGCCGACGGCATCGAAAAGGACCTGGCGCTGGTGGTTTTGCCCTCGGTGACGCTGCCGTGCGCCGCGCCGGCAACGACGCCGCCCTTGCCACCGCTGCACAACGTGGCCACGATCCTCCCCGGGCCGTTCCAGGTCGAGGTGCCGATCGCGGCGCGCTACGAAGAGCTGGCGCACGCGATGAATCTCGCGTTCACCGACGGTAAGCTCTACTTCTCCAAAGAGTTTCCGCAGCTCTACATGGAGAAGCCGGAGGTCTACGCCTCGAAGGATCAGCTGGTGCTCAAGCTCCATCTGTTCGGCCCGATCGACAAGTACGGCATTCACGCCAATCTCGACGGCGACCTGTACCTCAACGGCCACCCCGAGGTGGTCGACAACGAGCTGCGCGTGCCTGACCTGCAGCCGACCATCGAGACGTCGAGCTTCCTCTTGCGCCTCAAGGCGGCGCTCGACGGCGATTCGATCCGCGACCAGGCGCGCGCCGCGCTGCACCTCGATCTGAATCAGCGCTTCGCCGAGGTGCGCGCGAAGCTGTCGACCGAGCTGAGCTTTTCGAGCGGCGGTGACGCGCCACCACCTTCGCCTTCTCCCGGCGCGGTCGCCACGCCCAAGAGCACGTCGCCGGCCGGCTGCGTGCGTGCGGCCGTCGACAAGATGACGGTCTCCGGCATCCACGCCCACCCGAGCTACCTACGCCTCTATCTAAAGCTCGACGCGCGAGCGTCGGCCTACATGCCGTGCCCGGATCTGTCGACGCCGGCCACCACGACGTCGCGGCGCTAACACCGAATCGCCCACTCATGCGTTTGATGACTGTGCGCCTCCTTTCACTGTTGGTCCTGCTCGCGCCTGGGGCGGTATGGGCCGCGCCGACCTTTTC
>JBBQIO010000469.1:0-4026 GCA_038325015.1 Polyangia bacterium | reverse complement strand
GCTCATCGAGCTCGCGCTGCCAGAACAGATGAGTGGGCGCACGATTGCCCCAGAATAAAAGGATCCGGCCGCTTTCCGCGCGCGCCAGCGCCTCGTCGAGCATGGGCAGCACGGGTGCGATGCCCACACCGGTGGCGCCGAAAAGCACATCACCCCGATGCGCCAGCTCGAGCACGAAGAAACCCATCGGCCCGGCGAAGGTGATCTCTTCGCCGACCGTGCGCGCCTCCAGCCAGTCCGAGCCAACGCCGCCCGGGACGCGCTTGATGATCAGACGCAGGCGCGGTTCACCGGGCGACGAGGCCACCGAGTAGCTGCGCTGAATCGGGTTGCCGTCGTCGTCCATGCCGACGCGGAGCGAGACGAATTGACCGGGACGAAAGGGGAGCGCCTCGCCGGCGAGCTGCAGATCGAACGCGAAGACGTCGTCGGCGAGCGGCACGCGCTCTACGAAAGTGGCGGTATGGACCGTGGCTGGCACGGCTGCTACGGTACGCGGATGCCGCTCGTCCGTCGAGGCGCTCGCCGCGCATTTTGTCGTGTGTCGAGCGCCCTCCTTTTTGGTGCATCCGTACTCTGTGGGTGTAGCGGGGAGCCGTCGCGGGTGGCACCCGTTCCCGGCGCGACGACTGCGACGACGGCGCCGCCGCCCGGAATTCCGCCGCTGTCGCCGGCCGAGCTGGCCGCCATTTTGGCCAAGCCTCCAGCGAGCCCGGCCGCGGCGACGCTTCCTTTGACCAAGCCGGTCGACGACAGCGCGGCGTTGGTCAGCGGCTCGGTCGACGTGCCGCCGGCGCTGCGCAAGAGTGTCACGCAGGGCGAGACGCTGTTCGTCTCGGTTCGTCGCGCCGAGGTCTTGCCCGCCGGCGGGCAGAGCCCGGTCATCGCAGTCCTCAAGCTCGCGGTCGGTGCCCAGTGGCCGTTGCCCTTCGCCCTCCACCAGCGTGACACGATGCTCGAGGGGACTACGCTGACCGGCGACGTCATCGTCGTGGCGTGGGCCGATCACGACGGAGACCCGATGACCAAAGGGGTCGGCGATCTGCTCGGCCGCTCGCAAAAAGTCCGGGTGCCTGCCAAGAATGTCGCCTTGCTGCTCACCGAGGAGCCGAAATGACCCTGTCCGCCAAAGCGATCGCCGCGCAGATCGCGTTGTTCGTCGTCGTCACGGTATTATCGCTGCTCGGCGGCATGCTGCTGGCGGCGCCAACTTACGGCGCGCCGTCGCTGCTGATCGTCACGCTGCTGTCGGGCGCCGGCTTTTTCGCGGCCGCCGTCGGCTCACAGCGACTCCACGATCGCGTCATACGCGCAGGCTTGGCGACGACCCGAGCGGCTCGATCAGGTGCGCTCGGTCGTTGAGTGCGATCACCGTCGGCGGCGCCGCGTGGCGCAGCTTGAGCCGGTGCAGCCCGCAGTTGTCGGTTTGAAAGAAGGGACCAGGCTCCTTCGTGCCGTAGCCAAGAATACGCCGTAAAACAAGATTAATAGTAAATGCGTGCGAAACCAGCAAAATTCGCCCGGTCGAAAAACGCTTGATCAGCTCGTCGATCAGCTCGCCGGACCGCTTGCCGCACGCCTCGGCGGTCTCACCCTCGGGCGGGCAGTGGTTGGGCTCGCGCCGCATCAGCGCCGCATAAGCTTCCGGATCACGCGCTTCCGCCTCGGAGAAGGTCAAGCCGGTGAAGATGCCGATGGATCGCTCGCGCAGCGCCATCGTGGCTATCACCGCCGTCCCCACCGCCTCGGCGATCGGCTGCGCGGTTTCCAGCGCGCGCGGCAAGTCGCTCGAATAGATCGCCGACACACCGCCTTCGCGTTGCAGCGCCTCGGCGGTCTGCTCGGCCTGCTTCTTTCCCCGGCGGGTCAGCGGCGTCGGGCCGTGACCACCGAATCGACCCTCTTCGTTGCCTTTGCTCTGGCCGTGGCGAACCAGCAGGATCTCGATGGCGCTCATGGGGCACCGCCATGATATACAGACCGCCGAAAGGATGGGAGATGCACAACTACGGAAAGCTGCGGGAGCTGGTTTCGCACCGAGTCACCTTCGACTACGACACCGGCGCGCGCGTGGTCGGCTACGTCGCGGCCTGTAAGCCGCCGACGGGCATCGTGCAGGTCGTGGTCCTGTCCCACGTCGATATCTTTGATTCCGAGGGACGCGTCCTCGAGCACCACGACGAGTTTTCGTTGGTGCCGAATGTGCTGTCCTCGTTCCGCCTGCAAGAGGGGCCGAGCTAGCTAAGCTAGCCCAATGATATTGGTCGGTAGTTAACGGCGCGCGTCGCTGAGGGTCTTGCCCATCAGCGACACGATCTTCGGCCCGACTGCGTCGGTCGACGGCGTCACAACCTGCAATCCCGAGATCCGCTTGAGCACGAAGTCGACGGCGCGGGCGCGCTCCTGCATCGCCACTGACTCGATCGGCAGGTAGGGAACTCGACTCTGCTCGAGCATCATTTTGATCATTCCGTCGATGCGCAGCACCGAATCCCACGTGACTGCCGCGCGCACGCCGTCCTCCTTCAAGAGGTCGCGGTGCGGTCGCAGATAGAACACGATGCCCTGCGAAACCCATTCCATGTAATCGCGATAGCAATCGCCGGCCAACATGTCCGACAGGATGAGGGTGTGCTCGGCGGCATAGGCCAGGTTGTCGAAGGCGCGGTCCGAAACGAAGTTCGTTCCCTGCGTGCGCTCGACGTGGACCTGCCGTTCGAACACCCGGCGCTGGTACTCGGCGACCAGATCCATGTCCGTACGCAGCGCATCGAGGTTGGTCTCGAGCTCGGCGAGCACGGCGCGTGCGACCTCGGTGATCATCGGCAAGCCGTAGCGCCGACTGACGTAGCGGGTCATCGTGGTCTTGCCCGTCGCATGCGCCCCGACAAAATAGATCCGCATAGGTGCTTCAATAACACGCGGTCGATTGGCGGGTCAATGGCGATGAGCGTAGTGCAACGTATTGTCAAATTTTAGCCAAAGAAAAAGGCGGCCAATTTCTTGGCCGCCTCGGTTTAGTAATTAAAACAGTCTCTTACGGTGCTTGGTCGAGAATCTTAAAGGCCACGCGACGGTTCTTCGTCCGGTTCGACGGAGTGATGTTCGGGACCAGCGGCTGCGCCGCGCCGTAGCCTTCGCTTTCGAGCCGATTGGGGTCGAGGCCCTGCTTGACCAGATACTCGACGACCGCATGGGCCCGCGCCCGTGACAGCTCCAGATTCTTGGCCGCCGAGCCGCGGTTGTCGGTGTGCCCCTCGACGCGAATCTTTTTGACCTGCGGATTCTTGATCAGCACATCGGCCACCTCGTCGAGCAGCTGCTGCCCATCGGGTTTGATCTCGGCGTTGCCGGTGCCAAAGTGGATCGAGCCCTTGACGCCGATCTCGTCCTTCTTGAGCTGCACGTGCGACACGGCCGGACGCTTGGAGAGCGCCTCGACGATCGACTGATCGCCGCCGCCTTTGAGCTCGACCTGCATCTGCCGGCCGAGGTATCCCTCCGCCGCGACATCGAGCGCATAGTTGCCCGGCGGCAGCTTGGTGACGAAGGCGCCCGGTCCGGCGACGTCCGCTTCGATGATCGCACCCGACGGCGAGGTGAGGCGAACCGTCGCCGCGCCGGTCACCGGCTTTTGCTGCGCATCGACCAGCTGAACGTGGAGCGCGCCGTTGCGCGGCGGATTCGGGACCAACAAAATCTCGACCGGCGCCCGACGGCTGGCGGCGATGGCGACGTCGACGCGGATCGGCTGATAGTTTTCGTTCGACGCCTCGAGCGTGACCGGCCCGGGCGGCAGGTCGTACGACTCGAAGGTTCCGTCGTCGGCCGTGACCTGCGGCGTGACACCGCGGCTGCCGACATACTTGATGATGACGCCGCTGATCGGCGCTTTGCTGCTGGCATCGCGAACGATGCCGCCGACCGTGCCAATGACCGGGCCGCTGGCGACTTGGCGCGTGATGGTTTTGGTGACGACGCGCGTCTTGCGCGCGCCCGGATCGACGGCGTAGGCCGCGCCGACAA
>JBBQIO010000468.1:0-4027 GCA_038325015.1 Polyangia bacterium | reverse complement strand
GAACAGCCCCGCCTTGGTCTGCTCACTGATGCCGCGCTGATTGACCTTGGCGATACCGAAGTCGACCAGCTTGACGCCGCCCTCGTAGGTGACCAGCACGTTTTGCGGCGACACGTCGCGATGCACCAAGCCGAGCGGTCGCCCGTCCGCCGACGGTCGCGTGTGCGCGTAGTGGAGCCCAGCCAGCGTGTCGGCCAAGATGCGGCACGACAGCCCAAACGATGGATGCTGCGACAGCTCGTGCGCCTGCTGCGTCAGTGTCCGCAAATCCTCCCCGTGGATGAACTCCATCGTGATGAAGTAGGTCTCGTCGACGCGACCGAGCTCGAAGATCTGGACCACGTTGGGGTGGTTGAGCCGCGCCGCCACGCGCGCTTCGTTGAGGAACATCTGCACGAAGCCGGCGTCCAACGACAGCTCGGGCCGGATGCGCTTGCAAACGACCAGCTTTTCGAAGCCCTCGACGCCGGTCTGCCGGGCTAAAAACACCTCGGCCATCCCGCCATCGGCGAGCTTGCACTGCAGCTGGTACTTCCCGAAGGGGATAGACACGGGCGGCTACGACGGTACCATACCGCCTCTTCGGATCCACCAACCGCAAAGTGGGAGCGCAGCCATGTTCGACCTGACCCTGACCGACGAGCAGCAGGCGCTGATTGCCACGGCGCGCGAATTTGCCCGCAAGGAGATCGCCCCGGTAGCCGGCCATCTCGATGAAGAGGGCACGTTCCCGACCGAGATTCTCGAGCATGCGTTTTCGCTCGGCCTCATGAACTTCGAGGTCCCGGAGGCCTATGGTGGGCTCGGACTGTCGTGCCTGACGCACTCGCTCATCCTCGAAGAGATTTCCTGGGCGTGCGCCGGGGTCAACACGACGCTGGCCGCCAATATGCTGGGCTCGATGCCACTTCTGATCGCCGGCACCGACGCGCAAAAGCAAAAATGGCTGGGCCAGCTCACGGCGGGCAAGGACGGCAAGCCGGTGTTCGCCTGCTACGCGTGCAGCGAGCCAGACGCCGGCAGCGACGTCGCCGCCATGCGCACGCGCGTCGAAAAGAGCGGTGACGACTACATCCTCAACGGCCAGAAGCGCTGGATCACCAACGGCGGTGTCGCCTCCTGGTGCACAACGTTCGCCACCTTCGACCCCAAGCTCAAGCACAAGGGGATCACCGCGTTCGTCGTCGACATGAGCTCGCCGGGCGTCAAGATCGGCAAGAAGGAGAACAAGATGGGGCAGCGCTCGTCGCTGACCAACGACATCTTGTTCGAGGATGTGCGCGTCCCCAGAGAGAACCTCTTGGGCGAAGAGGGTGGCGGCTTCAAGGTGGCGATGAAGACGTTCGATCGATCGCGGCCGTGGATCGCGGCCGGTGCCGCCGGCATCATCAAACGCTCACTCGACGAGAGCCGCGCCTATGCGCTCGACCGGAAGACGTTCGGTGTGCCGATCGCGCAGCATCAGGCGGTGCAGTTCATGCTCGCCGAGATGGCCATTGCCTATGAGACGACGCGGCTCCTCTATATGAAGGCGTCGTGGATGGTCGATTCCGGCAAGCTCGATTCCATCGTCTCGTCGTATGCGAAGGCATATGGCGCCGATGCAGCGATGCGCGTGGCCACCGACGCCGTTCAGATCTTTGGCGGCTACGGCTACACGAAGGAATATCCGGTGGAGAAGCTGATGCGAGATGCCAAGCTACTGCAGATCTACGAGGGGACATCGCAGATTCAGCGCATGGTCATCGCGCGAAATCTGCTGGCCAACAACACCTAACAGCTAACGCTTTGCGAGCGCTTTCTCCATCGATGCGATCGACTCGGTAATGGCGCCGATCGGATCCGGCCGCAGGTACAGGCCGCCGCCGCTGTTGCGCAACGCTTCGTCCCACGCCTGATAATTGCCCAATGCCAGCTTGAGCGCTGCGAGCGCCTCGGCGCCGGCGCGCTCGGCTGCGGCTCGGCTGCCGTCGATCGGGTAGGCCGCAACCGCACGAACTGGGGCTTCGTTCAGGCGAACCGCGACGTATTCGGCTTCGGCGGCTGCTAACGCCTCGTGGAGCTCGGCTTTGCTTTGCGCGAGGGACGCGGCGGAAACTGCATCGGTACCGCGAGCAGCGAAGGCCGCGAAGTAGCGCTCTAGGTGCCCTTTGACCGCGTTTTCCGCCGGCATGACAGGCTGACGGACGGCCGGCGATAGACGCTGCGGCGCGCTCAGCAGGCGGCGGACGGCACGGGGAGCGGCGGACGTGTTCGACATGTCAGCCTGCAAAGCAGGTCTCGGGCCAAGGGTCGGATTCATGAGGTTTCAATAAGTTGCGTCAATTTGGCGATGGCTTTCTGACAGCTTGGTTGCGAAATTCAACGGGTTTTCGCCAGGTGGTGGTGAAGCATAGTGCGCCTATTTGACCAGGCGCAAGTTTGGACGCCCGCTTGGTTTGGGCGACGGGCCCGGGGCGCTCGAGTCGCTCGGGTCGGTGGACCCCGGCTCGGTCGCGGCAGGCTGGTGGGGCGGCGGCGGCGCTGCGTCCGCCGGCACCGCCGAAAGCGTTCGCGGTGGAGGCGCCGCGCGGGCCGACGCTTCGAGGAGGTCGGTCGGAATGTCCTCTTGCCAGACCGACCCGTTGCCGTCGAAATCGCTGATGAGATACACGGCGCTCCACGGAATGAAGGTCTCGAACGGGATGCGGCTGAAGGACAGCGTCGCCGAGATTCCGTCGTCGGTGACCATCAGATCGGTGATCGGCGGCTGCAGCCGATAGCCGTAGTCGAGCAGGAGGTGCCCCTCTTTCAAAAAGCGATCCGGCAGGCGCACGCCGGGCCGACGCGCATCGATGTGCACGCGCGCTTCGGAGCGCTCCAGGAGGGCGACCAAAACTTCCTTTTTTGACGGCGGCGTCGGGCTCATCTCACGCCTTCTCATAACCGATTCGGTCCACGGGCGGAAGATCTGCTGCGATAGGATCGTGCGGCACCGCGCAACGGGAAGAGCGCATCCCAGACGTCGGCCTCGCTGGCGGCGAATTCGACGCCCAGCCGCGCTAACACCGCGGCCATGATCCGACCGCCAGGCGGGGCCAGCGCAGCGCCGGCAAATGCAAAATCGATGTCCCGTTCGGCGCACCACTGGGCCCAGTCGGCGGGCTCGGTCGCTCGCGTCGCCGCGGCAGCGCGGACCAAGAGCGCCTGCCGCATGAGCGTGTGATAGCGGTCCATCCAGACCATCCAACGCGGTGGGTCTCCCGTCGGTGCGGCGAGCCAGCTTTCGATCGCGCGATGGCGCTCGTCGAGCTCGTCGGTGGCCAGCACATCGAGCTCGCGCAGCGCGCCGGGGAAATCGGCGGCCAGCGATTTCAGCGCCGCCTTTTCGCTGACTTCGAGACCCCGTTGACCGCCGCTCGGCAGCGACGCGCGCAACTGCCGCATGCGGGCGTACTTCTCGGCGAGATCCTTGATCACTCGGGGGTCAAGACCTTGTCCAGATCCTTGATCACGTCTTCGCCGCCGTAGCTCAGGCGGGACCAGCTGATGGTGTGCTCCGAGCGCGCGTATAAATCGCCGCGCTTTGGCGGCGCGCCCGAAACTTCGGGTGGCGGCGCCACCGTCGACCGCGCGATCTCGACGAAGCCGAGCGCCTTTCCGCGCAGCGAATAGTCGACGCGCAGCAGCACCTGCGGCGCGCCGCCGGGCGGCAGCTCCCCCTGACCGAGCGGATCGGCGACCGGCAGGCGCCACAGCTTGTCGTGCCAGTTTTTGCTCTGCGGGTCGATCTTGTTGGGCGTTTTTTTGAGCGCCAGGTCGGCCGAGACCGTGTTGCCCGGCCGCTGCACCAGCTCCGTTTTTTTGTCGCTGCCCGGCTGGGTGACGGTGATCGCGTCGAACGCGTTGATCTTCCAGACATGCATGGAGCGATCGACGAGACGCACGGCCGCATTCTCCAGCTCACCCAGTACGCCGCCGGTCAGAACGTACACGCGCCCGTCGCTCTCGTCCTTGACGTAGGGATCGCTGACGCCGAACGGCGCCG
>JBBQIO010000467.1:0-4030 GCA_038325015.1 Polyangia bacterium | reverse complement strand
CTGTACCTCATTGCCCACACCGCTGACGCGCTCTACTTTCGCCTGTGTGCCGGACGCCAGACCGAAGTGACGTGTGCCTTCGACTGCGCCGCCAATCGCGCTGGCTTCCGCATGCAGGCGGTCGGCGTGTGCGACGAAACTCTTCCGTAGGTCGAGCGCCCGTGATAAACGCGGATCCGAGGCGGACCGCGATGACGGAAGACGAGGAGATTGCCAGCGCTGCCCAGAGCGACACCGCCCGCACCGGTATTCTCTTTACCGATGAGGCATCCGGCCTCTTGCGCGCGCGCCGCTATCGGATCGAGGTTCTGAGCGGACCAGACGCCGGTCGCACCGCTCGCTTCGAGGGGGGCACGTTTCTCATCGGCACGCATCAGAACACCGATCTGCGACTGACCGACAAAGGCGTCAGCCGCTACCACGTCGAGCTGCAGCTGCGCACCGACGGGCTCAAGGTGACCGACCTCGACTCGACCAACGGGACGTTTCACGGCGAGACGCGTTTGGGCGCGGTGGTGCTGGCCAGCAAGGCCAAGGCGCGCCTGCGCCTCGGGCCCAACACCGAAATCGAGCTCGAGCCCGACGACATCACCGTCGGCACGCCAGCCTACGAGCGCGAGCGCTTCGGGCAGGCGCTCAGCAACTCGCGCGTGATGCAGGATCTTTTTGCGCTGCTCGAACGGGTCAGTTTGAGCGACGCGACCCTGCTCATCGAGGGCGAGGCGGGAACCGGCAAAGAGCTGCTCGCCGAGGCTGTGCATCTCAACTCCGCGCGCCGCGAACGCGCGTTCGTAGTCGTCGACTGCGGGTCGCTGCCGCGCGATCTCATCGCCGACGAGCTGTTCGGCCACATCGCGGGCGGCGTTCCGGGCACCACGCGCGACAAGCAGGGCCTGCTCGAACAGGCCGACGGCGGAACTCTCTTCTTCAACGAGGTCGCCGCGCTGCCGCAGGAGCTGCAGCCGCAGCTCTTGCGCGCCATCGAAAAGCGCGAGGTGCGGCGCCTCGGCGAGGTGCGGCCGCGCAAGGTCGACATTCGCGTCATCGCGGCCAGTGATCGGCCACTGCGAAACGAAGTGCGCGCCGGCAAGTTCCGTGAAGACCTTTTCTTCCGTCTCGCCGTCGTGCGCGCGCACGTCCCGCCGTTGCGCGACCGCAAGGACGACATCCCGATGCTGGTGCGCCACTTCATGGCCGAGCTCCATCAGGAGTTCGATCTGTCGTCGAGCGTGCTGTCGCTGTTGATGGCGCACGAATGGCCGGGCAATGTCCGTGAGCTGCGCACGCTGGTCGAGCGTGGCCTGCGCCTCGAAGGCTCCGAGCTCGGCGTCGAAGACATCGGCGAGCGCACCGGCGACGGGTCGGTGTCGGGCCTGCTGCTCGACCCGAGTGGCGCGGTCACGTCGCTCGGCGGCGGCGATGCCGACGTGATGCAGCGGCCGTTCAAGGAGGCCAAGGGCCTCCTCGTCGAGTCGTTCGAGCGCGAGTATTTGACGCACCTCCTGGCCCGCCACAACGGCAACATTTCGCGCGCCGCGCACGAGGCCGGAATCGACCGAAATTACATCCATCGGCTGGTCAAGAAGTACAACTTGTCGGTCGACCGCGGCTGATGGGCACTGTCCAGGTCGAACGCATCGGCGACGTGGCGCTGGTGCGCTTCGCCAATCCGGGAAAGCGCAACGCGCTCGATCTAGGGCTCATCGACATGCTGGCGCGAACGTTCGTCGCGCTGCCCGCACACGGCGTGCGCGCTGCGGTGCTGACCGGCGAAGCCGAGGGTACACGCACCTCGTTCTCGTCGGGATTCGACATCGGTGCGCTCACTCCCAACTTCACGTCGTCACCGCTGACCCCGCTCCTCGACGTGCTGGTCGACGGACCGATCCCCGTCGTCGCAGCGCTTGGCGGGTTGGCGTTCGGTGGTGGCTGTGCACTGGCGGTGCACTGCGATCTGCGCGTGGCCCATCCCGCGGTGCAGCTGTCGATGCCGCCAGCGCGGCTCGGCATCGTTTATCCGGCTCGCGAGCTGGCCCGCTTCGTCAGTGTCATCGGGGCGTCGCGGGCGCGGGAGCTGTTCTTCGTCGGCCAGCCGATCAGCGCGGCGCGCGCGCTCGAGTGGGGTCTAGTCGATCGCGTGACGTCCGAGGCCGAAGTACTGCCCTCGGCGTTGGCCATCGCCGAGGCAATTGCCGAGAACGCGCCGTTGGCCATCGCGGGGATGCGCCGCAGCTTCGAGCGACTCGTTCCGACGCTGACCGCCGAGGTCGCCGCCGAGCTCGATGCGCTGGCGCGACAGGCCTGGCAAAGCGAAGACGCGCGCGAGGCGCAGACCGCATTCGCAGAGCGACGAAAGCCGCGCTTCATCGGCCGCTGACGAGCCCGCCAAAGGCCGGCGTCAAACGCTGCGTTCGCCGGCCACGTCGCGTTCGAGGTATTGCCGCAGCTCGACCGGATCGGCATAGCTCGCCAACCCATGCATCAGCTTGACCACCGCCGCCTCGATGCGCAGGTCGCCGCCGCCGAT
Organism: Polyangia bacterium; assembly: GCA_038325015.1. Lineage (GTDB taxonomy): Bacteria > Myxococcota_A > Polyangia > Palsa-1104 > Palsa-1104 > JBBQIO01. The sequence continues at coordinate 1,503 of JBBQIO010000467.1, read as the reverse complement.
CGCGCCGGCCCGCGCCAGCGCCGCACCGTTTTCGTAGCGCGTCAGGTCGACCGCCCCCGCGCCCGCCTGCGTGACGACGAGCACGACAATGCCATTTTGCACCAGCGCTTCGACGGCGTGCGACAGGGTGCGTCCGCCGGAGCCGCGCGCCGGCATCGTACCGACTCCGAACGCCGACAGCACCATGCCGCGTGCGCCCTGGCCGAGCCACTGTAGCTGCTCCGGCTGCATGCCCGGCGTCACGTGTGCGACGACCACGCGCGCGTCGAAATGATCGGCGAGTACGAACTTTCGATCCGGCTCCGGCCGTCGCACATGCGCCGCCACCTCGACGTCGAGCCCGAGCCGCGCCAGCGGCGCGCAGCCCGGTGACGAGAACGCGTGATACGACCAGGCGTCGCCCTTGGTGGCGCGATTGCCGCGCAACAGCTGCCCGTCGAAGCAGATGCCGACCTCCGGCAGATCGCGGGTCGCCAGGTCCACCGCATCGACCAAATTACGACGCGCATCGGTGCGAATCTCGCCCAGCGGGCGCTGCGAGCCGGTGAGCACGACCGGGCGATCCAGCCCATCGAGCGCGAACGATAGCGCGCACGCGGTATACGCCATCGTGTCGGTGCCGTGAATGATCACGATGCCGTCGTACCCCTGGTCGCGCGCCAGCGCGACGTGGCGCCCCAGTACGCACCACTCGGCGGGTCCGATGTCCGACGAGTCGAGATTGAACACGATGCGCGTCTCGACATGGGCCAGCTGCCCGAGCTCGGGCACGCGGGCGAGCAGCGTCGGCCCATATTCGTCGGGCGTGCCGGGCTGGAGCGGCGCGGGGCCGTGGCCCGACATCCCGAGCGTACCCCCAGTGTGCAGGAGAAGAACTCGCTTCACGCGCTCACGCTATCACGGCCGGGCGCGGGGTCGTGATAGCGTCTGGTCTCTTACCAGGCACTGGAGATCCCGCATGGCGTTGGAACAAGAGCTCAACGACCTCTTGAAGCAGTCGATGATGAGCAAAGACCAAGCGACGATGGACGTCGTGCGCATGCTCAAGACCAAGATCATGGAGCGCCGCACGGCCAAGGGATTTACTGGAGACGTCGACGACGCGCTGGTCGGTGAGGTGATCGCCGCCTACAAAAAACAGCTGGTCAAGGCGGTCGAGGAATATGCGCAGGTCGGTGAGCGCGGGGTCGTCGAGGTGGCGCGGCTCAAGAGCGAGATCGCGATCGTCGAGCGCTTCTTGCCCAAGGGGCTCGATCAAGCCGCCGTGCGGACGCTTGTGCACGAACGCATGGCGGCGCTCGAAATCACCGATCGCAAGCAGATCGGCAAGCTGCTTGGCGACATCATGAAGACCCACAAAGGGCAGGTCGACGCCGGCGACATCAAGCGCATCGTCGAAGAGCAGCTGTCTAAGCCGCAGTAGCCCCGCTAACGGGCGGCCACGATCCAGATGAACAGCGCGATCGCGCTGGCCGCAACCAAGAGCGACATCCACGGAATCAG
>JBBQIO010000466.1:0-4036 GCA_038325015.1 Polyangia bacterium | reverse complement strand
TCTCGATCTTCGACGCCGCCGCGCGCACCTTCGAGCTGCGCAAGGGGCCGATCTTCGCCAACGTCGTCCTCGCCGACGAGATCAACCGCACCACGCCGCGCACCCAGTCGTCGCTGCTCGAAGCCATGAGCGAAGGGCGTGTCTCGCTCGACAACCACACCCACGAGCTCGAGCAGCCGTTCATGGTGGTCGCAACGCAAAATCCGATCGAGCACTTCGGCACCTATCCCCTGCCCGAGTCGCAAATGGACCGCTTCATCCTGCGCATTCGGCTGGGCTACCCGTCCAAAGAGGATGAGCGGCGGGTCGTGGTCGAGCTCTCGGAACACGATCCGACCGAGGATCTGCAGCCCGTGCTCGAGCCCGCTGACGTGTTGGCGCTGCAGGCCGCCGCGGCGCGGGTCCGGGTCGAGGATTCGCTGTTGGAATATGCGCAGCGGGTGGTGCTCGAAACGCGCCAGTCGCAGTACCTGCAGCTCGGCGTCTCGCCGCGCGGATTTCAGGCGTGGTACCGCTCGGCCAAAGCATTCGCGCTCGGCGACGGGCGCGATTTTGCCGTGCCCGACGACTTCAAAGAGACCGCGCTGCCGGCGCTCGCCCATCGTGTGGTCACGGTCGCGGCCAGCGCGGAATATCCCGGACGGGCGCGCGAAGAGGCCGAGCGCCTCCTGACCGACATTCTCGAGCGCGTCGCCGTGCCCGCGTAGCGCTTTCGTGAGCGAGCCCAAGTCGACGCCTTCAGCGACGGCGCGGCCCGCGCAGAGCATCAGCGTCAGTAGCCCGTTTTTGGCGGTGCAACCGGCCAGCGGGCTGTTCCCGCGCGAGCGCCGACCCTCGGCCTGGCAGCGCGCGACGGACCGCGTCGGACGCGCGCTGAACATGCCGCGCGAGCTGTTCACGCGCGAGGGAAAGTACTTCATCGGGATTACGATTGGCGTCGGATTCGCGGCCATCAATACGGGCAACAACCTGCTCTATCTGCTGTTGGGCATGATGCTGTCGCTGATCATCGCGTCGGGGATCTTGAGCGAGATCTCGCTGCGCCACCTGCGCGTGACGCGGCAGCCGCCGGTGCACATCCATGCGCGTCGCCCGTTTCTGATGGGCATCGGGCTCAAGAACGGCAAGCGCCGGCTGCCGTCGTTCAGCATCGAGGTCGAGGATCTGCTGGCCGGGCAGCCGCTCGACAAGAAGTGCTACTTTTTGAAGCTGCCACCGGGGCGCCTGCAGCACACCTCCTATCGCCACACGTTCGCGCGGCGGGGCCGCTATCGCTACACCGCGCTGCGCATCTCGACGAAATTCCCATTCGCTTTGTTTCGCAAAATGCGAACCGTAAAGATAGAAAGCGAAGTCATCGTCTATCCGCAGCTGGTGCCGGTGCGGCGGCTCGGCCCGGTGCTCAAGGATCTGCTCGGCGAGGTGCACATCGAGCGCGCCGGACGCCGCGGTGAGTTCGCTGGCCTGCGCGAATATCGCGACGGCGACGACACGCGCGATGTGCACTGGCCGTCCACGGCACGCTTGGGACGCACGGTGGTGCGCGAATTTCAGGACGAGAGCATGCGGCGAGTCGCGCTCTACCTCGATAACGGCCTGCCCGGCGGCGCCGCCGCGGACGAGCTGGCCGCCGATGGCCTGGAGCGCGCGGTCAGCCTGTGCGCCTCCTTGGCGGCGGACTACCTGCAGCGCGACTACGCGGTGCGACTGGTGACCCGTTCGAGCGAGCTGCCCTGGATGCGCGGCAAGCAGCAGCTGCCGCTCCTGTTGCGCGCACTCGCGCTCTTGCCGACCGTCGACGAAGAGACGCCGTTTGTCGCACCGCCGACCGGGCAGCCGCTCTTGATCACGCGACGCGGCGGGCGCCGCCCCGGCTTTGCACGAGTGGTCGAGGCATGAGGTTCTCCGCGGTCCACAAAGTCTCGTCGTATCTCATGGCCGCGTCCGCCTTCCTGGCACTGGCACTGTCCCGCGAGCTGCCCCTGGCCCTGGTGGTCGCGACAGCTTTTCTGGGCTTACTCTCGTTTTTTGCTGAACCTAGCAAACATCCTTTTTTGCGCTCACGTAGCTGGTCGCTGGCCTGGAACAGCCTGACTCTGGCGGCGCTCCTGTGGAGCACCGTGGACGCGCTCAACGGCCAGCTCCTCGACGCCGGCGTGCGCTTCGTCTGCATCCTTCTCCTCAACAAGCTGTGGAATCGGCGGACCTCACGCGACTATCTGCAGGCCTACGTCGTTTCGTTCCTCATGCTGGTGGCCGGCGCGGCGCTCTCGTCGGAGATGACCTACGCCGGCTGCTTCGTGGCCTACGTCGTGTTCGCGACCTGGACGCTGACGCTGTTTCATCTGCGCCGTGAGATGGAGGAGAACTACCTCCTGAAGCACTCCGAAGGGGCACAGTCCGAACGCGTCGAGGTCGAGCGCATCTTGAATTCCCGCCGCATCGTCGGCTGGTCGTTCCTGGGCGCGACCAGCGTGGTCTCGCTCGGCGTGTTTCTGCTGTCGACGGTAATCTTCTTTTCCATCCCGCGCATCGGCTTCGGCCTGTTCGTCTCGCACGGCCGGCGCGGCGCGACCACCGTCGGCTTCTCCGACCGCGTCGAGCTCGGCGATTTCGGCCTGGTCAAGGACAACCCGCAGGTGGTCATGCGGGTCGAGCTACCTTCGGGGCGCCCTGCATTGCCACTGCACATGCGCGGCGTTTCGTTCGACAAATACCAGCACGGACACTGGGCGCGCTCGCCGGATCTGCCGAGCGATGCCTTGCGGCGCTGGGGCCAAGGCTACTGGTTTGTCGGCCTCGACCGCGCCGTGCCGCTCCCGGCAGCAACGGCGCACACGCTCTTGCGTGGGACCCTCGAGCAGCGCGTCTATCTCGATCCGCTCGACACCGCGGTCCTGTTCGGCGCCGGCCGGCCGGTCGCGTTCGAGCTGCCGCCGGCAGTGACACCGGCGCCCGTCGAGCTCGAAACGCACGGCCCCGGTGAGGTACTGGCGGTCGAACGGCACACCGAGTCGAGCACCGGCCATAGCTACGCCATCGAACGCCACAGCGGGCTGCGCTACACGGTCTATTCCGAAGATGGCCCGCTGCCGGTCGGCGCGCTGGCCGCCGTGCCTGACCTTTCGCCCGGCGAAATGCAGGGCGCGCTCGCACCCTATCTGCAGCTCCCCACCGACCTGCCGCCGCGCGTGACCGAGCTGGCCAAGAGCATCACCAAAGGGCACGTCGGGCCTCTGGCCAAGGCCGCTGCGATCGACGATTACCTACAGCGCTATCGCTACACGCTCGACCTCAAGCGCGACGCGCGCTACGAGCCGCTGGAAGATTTTTTGTTCGTTCAAAAAGCTGGCCACTGCGAGTATTTCGCCTCGGCCATGGCCGTGCTTTTGCGTGCGGCCGGCGTGCCCACGCGCGCAGTCAACGGCTTTTTGGCCACCGAGTGGAACGACTATGGCCACTACCTAGCCGTACGCCAGGGCGACGCGCATACCTGGGTCGAGGTGCGCATCGGGGATCGTTGGGTGACCTTCGATCCGACGCCGGCGGGCCCCGGGAATGGCGGCAGCCCCAGCTGGTGGACCCGAACGCAGCAGCTACTCGACAACGTGCAGCTGGCTTGGTTCAAGTACGTGATCGAGTACGACCTGGGCAAGCAGGTCGATGCCGTGCGCGCGGTGCGCTCGACGATGAGCGGGTGGAATGGCATCAAGTGGCGCTGGCGCAATCCGCGCACCTGGCTCGAGCTTGGGCTCGGAGCCATCCTTTTGGCACTGGCGGGGCTCGCGGTGCGACGCTGGCGACGGGCCGGGCCCTCGGCGCCACGACGGCGAGCGGTCGAGCGGCGGGCGCTGTCGGCGCTCGAGCGGGCGCAGCAGGCACTCGGCAAGCGCGGGCTACCCAAGAGTGACGGCGAGACGCCGCGCGCCTTGGCCACGCGCGCAGTGGCCGCGCTCGACCCGGGAGCGACCCCCTTCGCCGAGCTGGTGGAGCTGTACTACGCGGCGCGTTTCGGCGCGCGCGACGTCGAATCGGC
>JBBQIO010000465.1:0-4037 GCA_038325015.1 Polyangia bacterium | reverse complement strand
TTCAGGAACTCGAGCTTGCAGTAGATGTCGCTCTTGACGTGCTGAGCGACCTTGTTGAGCTTGACGATCGGCGTGTGGCCGATGGTGTCCAAAACGGTCGCGCTGGCACCCTTCATCATGACGAATCGACCTTCGTTGTCGCGCCTCGTAAAAGTCGCCAGAAGCGCGGTGGGGGGGACGGGAAGGTCCCCCGGTTAATCTGAAAAGGGAGTCGTCTCGGCGACATCGCCGAAGAGATGCGCCAACGCCGACTGCTCGATGACGTCCTGCATGCGGGCGCCGCCGTAGCGCGCGACGATACGGTCGTCGTATTCGTCGGCCACCAGCGCCGCGTCGTGCACGGTCGCGATGAGCTCCTTTTCGTCCATGTCCGCGCCGCCGAGAATCGAATGCGCGAACAGAATCAGGTCCCCCTCGGGGACATAGGCGAATGCGCCGAAGCGCAGCTGCCCGTTGAGAATGAGCAGCTGACGAAACAGCGGCAACTCGGGCCGCACGCCGGCCACCACTTGGGCCACCACACGGACCAGCGCACGTTCCGCGTGGCGCGACTTCGGACCGGTCGGCACGACGCTGATCATCACGTAGCTCGAGCCCTGCTTGACGACGTACAAGCTGTCCTCGACCTTGCGAAAGGCCGGGCTCTTGCCAAGAGCTTTCTCAATGTGGGCGCAGCTGCTGTCGACGGCGTTCATCGTCTTCTCCGAAGGTTGAGCGCGGCCGGTGCCGCGGCGCCCAGTATCACACGAGGTCGAGCCCGGCTGGCGTATGGTTTTCGTACGGCCGGCGCGATTGACCGACGGGCTGAGACGGGCGCACGATGGCACAGTGCGCGTTTTAACCCCGAGCGCTAGGGTGCTGGCCGTGGGGGCCGCATGGCTGCTGACGTCAGCTGGCGTCCTGCATGCCGACGAAGAGACGTCGCACATCAGTGAGTGGCCGCCGCGTCCCGCTCAGCCGCGTCCGGCGCCGGTGGCTTCGCCGGTCGCCGCGCCGACCCCGCAATTTACGACCATGGGAAGCGCCGATGCGTCGCCGAGTCCGACGCCGACCCCGTTGCCTTCGATGCTCCCGTCGCCGTCGGCTTCGCCGGGCGCGAACGTGCTGTCGTTCGGCGACGGTCGCGCCAACGGCATGCGCGAGCTGCAACCCGGGGAGGTCGACAACACCGTCGGAGCGGCGAATGATCCGCGCGCCGGCATCGGTCTGCCCATCCTCGCCGTGCGCGTCATCAACAACACCAAGACCGACAGCGTCACCGTCGAATACCTGGCCGGCATCAAGCTCGGCGAGCCGCTCTCCGGCGCGTTGGTCGACGGCTTCAAGCAGCACCTCCTTAACAGTGAGCTGTTCAAGGAAGTCAACGTCTACTGGGAAAGCTACAAAAAAGACGGGCAGGAGGGAGTCCGCATCGTGCTCGCCGCCCAGGACAAGCTGTCCTGGGTGCTGGCGCCGGTGGCCTCGTACAGCTCGAACAACTACGGCGGCGGCGCGGTCTTCGCGCATGGCAACGTGTTCGGCCACAACAAGAAGCTGGTTGTGTTTGGAGACTACACAACGCTCGAGAAGCTGCTGTTTTTGGCCTATCTCGATCCCAATATATTGCACACGCGCTTTTACTACCGCGTCGACGCGCTGATCCGGCGCGACTCGCTCTTGGAATACGCCCATGGACATGAGGGCAATCCACGCATCGAACGCTCGACGGACCTGGACACGTTCGGTGCTGCGCTGCTCGGCGGGGTCAACATCACGCGCCGGCTGCATTTCGACGTCCGGCTCAAGATCTACTACGACGTGGTCAATCCTGCACACTGTTACAACACGCTCAACAGCGACAGCAGTGGCACTCCGGATGTGGTCGCGGCCAATGGCGGACGCTGTCTGGAGCCGTCCAATTCGGGCTGGGACAACACCCTGACCACGCAGCTCGGCTACGACGGCCGCGCGCGCTACTACGGCGTGCTCGACGGGCTGATGCTCAATCTTGCCTGGCAATACGGGCCGAGCTGGCTGGGTACCAAGTCCGATTACCACCTCTTGTCGTTCCAGGGCATGTACGCGTTCCGTTTTTTTCAGGAGCACAACTGGATCCTGAAGTGGGGTGCGGACGTCGAGTTTTCGCCGCCCTTCAAGATGGAGATCGAAGCCGGCGGGCCGGAGCTGCGCGGCTATCTTTTGCGCCAGTTTCGCGGCGATACCTCGCTGCACTTCACCACCGAATACATCGTTCCGCTGTTCACCGTGCTCGGCGTATCCCTGCGCGCGGTCGGCTTCTTCGATACCAATTTGACCTGGTTTCGCGGCCTGCCGGCGCAGAGCGCGCCGCTGTCGCGTGTGGTCGATCAGGGGAAGGCCTTTCGCGCTTTTTTGCCGGACACGCCGTCGGGTGTGGTGCGCGATTCGTGGCACAACGACCTCGGCGCCGGTCTGCGCATGTACATGCGCGGCGTGGTGCTACCGCTCATCGGCGTTGATTTCGCGTATGGGCTCGAATCGCGCTCCTTTCAGTTCTACTTGTCGCTCGGCGGAACGCTGAATTGATTTGCAGGTTAGGATGATGGCGGCGATGAGGTTCTGTCCTTTTTGTGCGGCGGAGAATCCGAGCGACGTAGCGCGCTGTGTGCAGTGCAGCAAACAGCTCCCGGCACCACCCACTCGTCGACGCACCGGGCCGGGGGCCGAAAAGACTCCAACTGAAAAGGTGGCTCCGCGCAAGGCGGCGATCAAACCGACCCCACCCCCTGTCGCTGCCGAGCGTGAGCCGGTCCCGGCCGTCAAAGCGCCTGATCCGGTGGCGGTGGAGGCGAGCTCGGTGGACGTAACCGCCGTCGCTCCGCCGCCGGTGGTTGCACCGCCTCCCGCTCGGCCTGAGCCGGTGGTGATTCCGCCGCCGGTGTTGGCCCCGCCGATCGTCGCTGCTCCGGCTGCGCCCGAAAAACCGGTGACGTTGGCGGGTACAGGAGCGACGGCTTTGGCCCCGATGGCGAGTGCGCGCGCCGCTCGTCCAAAGTCGTCGGCCACACCGACCCCGACGCTACTCGGGTTCGGCGATTCGGAGCCAGCGTCGTTGTCCAAGCCGAATTCGCTGGTCGTGCCGCCGATGGCCGAGGCGGCGACCGGCCTGAGCGAACGACCGGTGACGTTGGCGCGGGGCAATCCATCGAGCGCGGCCAAAGAGCAAATCGTCGTCACGTCTCCTTCCTTGAAGGCGGCCCCAGCCACACAGAGAGAGGCGGTTTCGCCCGACGACGCGCTCTTGGCGCAGCTGCCCGAGATGCCTCCCGGTCCGGAAGCCAAGACGATCGTTGCGTCGGTGCGCTATCTGGGGCCGCTGGCCAAAGCGATGTGGGCGCGCCGCCGCGCGACCCGTTCGATTCGCTCGCTGCTCTATGACGATCAGTACTTGATCGACGAGGTGCTGCACGACATCGGTCGCGTGGCGCACGAGTCTGGGCTCGAGACTTCGGCGGTGTCCGATGCGTTGACCCGCGTGCGAGCCGAGGAGGCACGCCAGGCCGAGGCCGCGGCGGATCTGGCGACCGCCGATCGCAACAACGCCGAGGAGGCCGCGCGCTGGAAGCAAGAGGACGGGACGCACGAGCAGGAGCTAGCGCGCGTGCATCGCGCGCTGGCCGAAGACGAGGCCGCGCTCGCGAGCTGCCACGAGGAGCATCGCAGCCACGCCGCCGAGGCAGCGCGAATCGCCGGTCAAAGCGCGCGTCAGCGCAAGAAGGCCCTGAAGACCGCTGCATCTACGGCTCCGTCGCTGGAGCTGACGCGTCTGGACGAGGCGCGCGCTCGTGCGCTCGCTCAGGCCACAGCGCTCGAGCCGCAGATCGCGGCGCTGACACGGAAGATCGTCGAGTGGCGCGCGGCGCTGGCGCAGGCCGAGCGCGACCAGGCCACCGGCACAGCGGCGCACGAGCGCATCTCGGCCACAATCGGCCGCGAGCGGGCGCGCGCCGATCGCGACGCCAATGAAGCGGCGCGCGAGATCAGTCAGCTATTCGTCGGCATCGGCACGGTGCTCAACC
>JBBQIO010000464.1:0-4041 GCA_038325015.1 Polyangia bacterium | reverse complement strand
TCCCTAGGCGGCGAAATCGCGACCGGCGTCGGCGACGCGGTGCATGTCGCGGGTGACGTAGCCGGCGCTGGGCTGGCGGCGGTAGGAGAGGCGGCCGGTGCAGTCGTCGGTGGCGTCGAGGCTGCTGGCAGCTGGATCGGCGACTTTTTCTAGCCGAGCCTGCCACCGCGCGCCCTGTCCCACACTTACTTTTACGTGTCAGCACCGAATGGGGACAGCATGAACCTTGATGGACAGCAAACCTGGGAGGAGACCCCGCGCTCCCTTCGCTTTGCCTATCAGGTGGGACTCAGCCTGCGCGTGATGATCGTGTGCCAGATGATCATCGCCTTTTCGACCAGCATCACAATGCCGCTCCTTGTTCTCGACAGTGCCCGCTCAGCCACGCGGGTTGACTTGGAGTGCGAGCGCGCGCTCGGAATGTGCAGCACGACGCCACGGTGGGCGCACCTGCCGCGCCTCCAGTTTCCGCTGTCGGCCTTGAAAGATCCGCGGGTCGAGATGAGCGGCAAAACCGCCGAGCTCTTCGGCGGACCCAATCGCGAAGTATCGCTATCCTTGTTTGGCACTTACGATCCCATCAAGATTGAGGCGCTCACCCAGGCCGCCGATCGTCTGCGCGCGTTCGTTGCCTCTTCGGAACCGCGACTTCGTTTGACGTTCCCCGTTGGGGATCGGCCGCACGTGTTCGGTTTCGCGTTGGCCGCGTTCTTGTTCGGGCTCTTGAGCCTTCGCTTCCTATTGAACAGCTTCACATCGAGCGAGATCACGATCGAGCGCGACACCCAACGCGCGACACAGCGGCGGCATTGGCTCTTTTTTGCGGCGACCCGCACCGCTGCCCTGGGCGACTTCAAAGCGATTCAGCTGCGCCACCGCACGATCGTTGCCTTTGGCGTGTTTCGCACGGTCGAGGTATGGATTCAATGGACCCGCGGTGCGTGGCCGATTTTCCTGGCCTACCTCGGTCAAGGCGGCGAGCAGGCCGTCGCGGCCGAGGAGCGGCTCGCCCGCTTTTTTGCCAATGCCGCTCCCGGCAATGGCCCTTCAGAAGAGCGACCGCCGCAATCCGGGGGATGATGCGTGCGAAGTCTAGCGGTCGCGGCTGACCGTGTAGTGCGCCAGCGCGCGCAGCGCTTCGGCGTGCTCGCCGAGCGGGCTCAACGCTGCCACGCCGTCGGCCATCACGCTCTTGGCGCGGTCGCGCGCACCGTCGATCCCGAGCAGGTCGACGAAGGTCGTCTTGCCCGCCGCACGGTCCGAGCCAGGATCTTTGCCGAGCGTCGCCAGGTCGGCGGTCACGTCGAGCACGTCGTCGATGATCTGAAACGCCAGGCCAAGCGACCGCCCGTAGACGCTGAGCCGCTCGAGCCTTTCGGCCGACGCACGCCCCATGATCGCGCCGATGCGGACCGCGACCAAAAGGAGCTCGCCGGTCTTGGCGTGGTGCAGCCGCCCGAGCTCCTCGAGCGTCGCCTTTTTGCCGGTGAGCTCGATGTCGATCACCTGGCCGCCGACCATGCCGACTGCGCCGGAGGCACGCGCCAGCTCGTACACCACATCGGCCACCTCCGCCGCTCGGCCGGCGCGCTTGGCCGCCGCGACGCGAAACGCCTCGGCGCACAGCGCATCTCCGGCCAAGATGGCGACCGCCTCGCCATATTTTTTGTGTGCCGTCGGCCGACCGCGACGGAAGTCATCATCGTCCATCGCCGGCAAGTCGTCATGAATCAAGGAATAGGTGTGAATGAGCTCGACCGCGCAGCCGCCGTCGAGTGCGTCCTCGGTGCGGCCCCCGAGGGCTTCGCACGCGGCCAGCGCCAAGATCGGGCGCAGTCGTTTGCCGCCGGCCAACAGGCTGTAGGCCATGGCTTCACGCAAGATCGCAGGTGCGCCTTCGCACTCGTCGAGGTGAAAGGCCAGCCCCTTTTCCACCAGCGCGCGACGCGCCGACAAATATCCGTCGAGATCGAATGCCATTTTCAGAACCGACTCCTTACAGACCGAATTTCTCGACGCGGCGCAGGAGCGCGAAGCGGCTGATGCCCAAGATCTCGGCGGCTTTGCCCTTCTTGCCGCCGGCCAAACGCAGCGCCTCTTCGAGCAGGCGCCGCTCGAAGCCGTCGAGCGTGTCGACGCCGGGGCGAAATTCGAGCCGCAAACCGTCGTCGCCAGCGTCGGCCATGCCCAGCTGTACGGGCCCTTTGCGCGGCGGAAACTGCAGCACGCGCTCGGGCAGAAGATCCGGCGTGAGCGCGGTGCCACTGGCCAAGATCACCGCACGTTCGATCACGTTGCGCAGCTCACGGACATTGCCGGGAAAGTCGTAGGCCAAGAGGATCTGCTTGGTCTCGTCGGGCAGCGTGAGGAGCTTCTTCATTTTGGCGCCGAACTCGGCGATGAAGTGCTGCGCCAAGAGCACGACGTCGTCGCCGCGCGCGCGAAGCGGCGCGATGGTGATCGGGAAGACGGACAGCCGATGGTACAGATCCAGCCGAAAGTGGCCGGTCTCGACGAGCGCGGCGAGATCGCGGTGGCTGGCCGAGATGACCCGCGCCGACATCTCGATCGGCTTGACGCCGCCGACGCGCTCGAAAACCCGCTCTTCGAGGACGCGCAAGAGTTTGCCCTGGAGCAGCGGATCCATGTCGCCCACTTCGTCGAGCAGCAATGTTCCCTTATGGGCCAATTCCAGCTTTCCTGGTTTTTTCTGCTCGGCGCCGGTAAATGCGCCTTTTTCGTGACCGAAGAGCTCGCTCTCCGCGAGCGTCGACGGCAGCGCGACACAGTCGATGGCCACGAACGGTGCCTTGGCGCGCGCCGAGCGAGCGTGAATGGCGCGCGCGGCGACCCCCTTTCCGGTGCCACTTTCGCCGGTCAGGAGGACCGTCGTATCGGACGCCTGTGCCACCTCGGTGATGCGCCGCCGCGCCTCGACGATGGCCGCCGATTCGCCGACCAGGCCGGCCGCCCGAAGCTCGTCATCGCCGTCGCCAGCCTCGCCAGGATTTGCCACCGACGTGCGCGTCAGCTGCGCCTTGGCTCGCGCCACGCGCTCGGCATCGACCACGCGCTCGACGATCGCCGGCAGCTCGGTCGATTTGGTGACGTAGTCGTGGGCGCCGCGGCGCATGGCCACCACCGCGTGTTCGATGGTCCCGAACGCGGTCATCATCAGCACGGTAGGCGCCGGCCGCAACGCGCGAATCGCCGGGATCAAATCGAGACCGCTGCCGTCGGGCAGCATGTGGTCCAGAATGACCAGGTCGTAGCTGCGGCGGTGCAACCGGTCGAGCCCCTCGGCGAAGGTTCCGGCGACGTCGGCCTGCACTCCGCGCCGACCCAGGAGCCGCCGAAGCGACTGGGCATAGGTCTCTTCGTCGTCGACGATGAGCGTGCGGAACTCCACGGGCCGCGGACCCTATCCGATCGGAAGCTCGATCACAACCCGGGTGCCGCCGCCGGTCTGCGGCACCAGACGAATGCGACCGCGATGCTCGTCGATGATCTGCTTGGAAACCGCCAGCCCCAGCCCGGTGCCGCGCGTCTTGGTCGAGAAAAACGGATCGAAGACACGGCGACGCGCGCTGTCGGCGATGCCGGGGCCGCGATCGATGACCGTCAGAACGACCTCGCCGGGAAAGGCGCGCGCCTCACACTCGACCAGCGTACCCGGCGCAGCCTCGATGGCATTGTGCAGGACGTTGAGCAGAACCTGCTTGATGCCGTCCGGATCGCAGCGTGTGATCAGCGGCGAATCGTGGCGCAGCTCGATCGGTCCGCCCTTTTTGCGCGCCAGATCGACGGTCTCCTTGAGGACCTCGCCGAGCTCGACCGAGCGCAGCTCGGCGCGCCGCGGTCGGGCGAAGCGCAAAAAGTCGCTGACGATAGCGTCGAGACGTCGCACTTCGCGGCCAATCGCCGCGACCTCGCCGCGCACCGGCGAGGCATCCCCCAGCTCCTCGGCGACCACCTGCGCCGCGGCACCGATCGAGACCAGCGGATTGCGCACCTCATGGGCGATGCGCGCCGCCATCTCCC
>JBBQIO010000463.1:0-4060 GCA_038325015.1 Polyangia bacterium | reverse complement strand
GGTCGTCGCGAGGTCGACGTTTTCTTACTGGCTCGTGGCGGCGTCTCCGCGGAGGATCTGGGGGCCTTCTACGTCGTAGCGCTGTCGCGTGCGATCGCCCACTGTCCGGTGCCTGTGGTCAGCGCGGTCGGCCACGAGGTCGATTTCACCATCGCCGATTTCGTCGCCGACCAGCGCGCGCCCACGCCGTCGGCAGCCGCCGAGCTGACCGTGCCGCTTTTGGCCGAAGCGAGCGCCCGGCTCGACGAAGCGCAGCGCCGGCTACAGCGGGTCGGCCGGCGGCGCATCGAGGAGGCGCGCCTTTCGCTCGACCATGCACTGCAGCGCGCCCGACAGCAGCTACAGCTCGGCATCGCTCGTCGACAACGCATGCTCGACGCCGAGACGCAGCGGCTGGCGCACGTCCATCCGCGCGCACGCCTGGCCCGCGACCGCGCGACGCTCCTGGCCCTGCAACAGCGCATTGTGGCGCGCTGGCACACAGCCCTGAGCGAACGGCGACGCGCGTTCGGCGGCGCGGTCGCAAAGCTCGACGCACTGTCGCCGCTCGGAGTGCTGCAGCGCGGCTACGCTCTGGTGCGCGATCACAACGGCCACGTGGTCTCCGATGTCGCGCGAATCGCGGTCGGCGACCCGCTCCGCGTGCGACTGACGCGCGGTGAGCTCGCGTGCCGTGTAGAATCGATCGAGATGCCCGAACCCTCCGAGTCCGACGCACCGGCGCTTCACCCTCCTTTCGAGCCAACCACAGCTAAATCGAGCGAAACGCCGTGAGCCCCGCAGCCCCCGTCCTGATCATCGACCCATCGGAGCCGTCGCGCCGGCGGGCCGCGCAGCACCTCGAATCACTCGGCTTCAATGTTCGGCAGGCCAGCGATGCCTTCGACGCGCACCCGCTGCTCGACGGGTCACTGTCGGTGATCGCGACCTATCCATCGGCGGCCAACATCTTTCCGCGACTCCGGTCGGCGGGGATTCCGCTCATTGTTTCATTCACGTCGCGTCAGGCCGGCGTCGCCGAAACGGCGGCCGAGCTGGGCGCCGACGCCTTCGTGCTGCGCCCCTATCGCCGCGATCTGCTCAGCCTGGCGCTGTTCTCGGCCCATGGCTCGCGTCTGTTGCGTGAGCGCGCAGTCCGCGCCGAGCTGGCGCTCGCAGAGGTCACGGCCGGCCGACGCGGTGATCGCTCCGGGCTGCTCGACGCCGAGCTGTTCAAGACCCTCTTGCCGCTCGAAATTCGCCGCGCGCGGCGGCACAAATACCCGATTGCGATCTGCGTTGTCGCGCTCGACCCGTTGCCAGTGGGCGACCGCATGCGCATCGAGGTGGCGCGCGCCGCCGAGCCGTTCTTGCGTAGCGCGGTCCGCGATGTCGATCTGGCGGCGCGGTATGGCGACGATCGATTTCTGGTGTTTTTGCCGCACACCGATGGCGCCGGCGCGACCACTGTGGCCGCGCGCATCGTCGCCGAGCTGCGCAATTGCCGCCTCAAGCGCGACGGTGTGCAGATCATGGTCACCGCTTCGGTCGGCATCGCGGCGCCGCGCGCGGGACATGCACCGTCGTTCGCGCGTCTGGTGCGCGATGCGCACGCTGCGGTCAAAGCCGCCCAGCTCAAGGGCGGCGACCGCGCCATCTTGCGCTGAGCGACCCCGCGGAACAATGACGACCGCAGGGACGCGCGGCTATGGAGTGATTGGTTGGCCGATCGGCCACAGTCTTTCGCCGGCCATGCACAGCGCGGCGTTTGCCCATCTGGGGCTCGATTGCACCTATCTGGCGTTTGCCGTCGCACCAGCGCAGCTCGAAGCTGCGATTACGGGCGCCGCCGCGCTCGGCTTGGCCGGGCTGAACATCACCGTGCCCCACAAAGAGGCGGTGCTGGCGCTGTGCAGCCCTGATGCTCAAGCGCGGGCGGTCGGCGCGGTCAACACCCTGTGCATTTCCGGTGACGGGATCCTTGGCTACAACACCGACGTTCATGGCTTCACCGAGCTCATCGCCGAGGAGTCGATCGATGCGACGGGACGCGTGGTGGTCCTCGGCGCTGGCGGGGCCGCGCGCGCAGTTGCCGCGGCGCTCCTGGCGTCGGCGCGCTCGCTCGTCCTCCTGGCCCGCACGCCGCGGGCGGTGGTCGTCGACGGCGTGACGCTCGAGGTCCGGCCGTGGCAGACCGAAGCGCTGCGCCAAGCCGACCTGTTGGTCGACGCGACACCGCGTGGCCTCGACGCGACGTTGCCGCCGCTCGATCTGACCCAGCTTGCGGAGCACGCACAGGTGGTGGACCTGGCGGTGCGAAAATCGACTGCGCTCGTCGACGCGGCCCGCGCCCGTGGACATCGTGCCTGCACGGGCGCGCTGATGTTGCTCCATCAGGGAGCGCGCGCCTTTACGCTCTTTACCGGTCGCCCGGCGCCGCTCGACGTGATGCGCCGGGCGCTCTTCGACACGCTCTGACCGGGCTGATATCGTGGGCCGCGTGAAGACCATCGTTGCCTCGCACAACCCGGATCTGTCGCGCGACTTCGACCGCGAGCTGCTGCGCCGCCGCGACCTGCGCCTCGTCACCGCGCGCACCATCGGCGAGCTGCTCGAACGTTTGCGCCAGGGGGCCGAGCTGTGCTTCTTGGACCGCGTGCTGCCCGATGGCAACGCCGACGCCGCACTCGAAGCCATTCGCGCCGACCGCCGCCTCTCGGCGCTGCCGGTGATCTTGATGACCAGTCAGGGCGCGCCACTGGACCGCGCGCGCATCCGCAGCCAAGGCTTCACCGATACCATCGAGCTCCCCGCCCGCCCCGGCGCGCTGTCCCTCCTTGTGGCCTGCCACCTCGGCTCGCCACTGCGCGCGGAGGAGCGCTTTTCCGTGCGCCTCCAGGTCTTCGACGAGAGCGGGCTGCCCGGCGAGTCGCACCTGGGCACGACGGTCGATCTGTCGCAGGCCGGCCTGCTGCTTTTAGCCAAGCGTGAGCTCGCCCTCGGGGCGCGCTTGGCCCTGCGCTTTCATCTTCTGGGACACGCCGACGAGCTGCACGTGGCGGCCCGCGTGGTGCGCATCGACGATCGTTCTTTTGCACCGCAGCATGCCGTGGCCCTCGCCTTCGAGGGCCTTTCGACCGAAGCGCAAGATGCGCTGCGCCGACACCTGGAGCTGATCGTCGGAGCGCGCCCGTTCAGCTGGCTCATCGAAGAGTCAGCGGGGCGGACCATCGTGACCCTGCTCGGCGTGCTGCGCGCCGAGTCGGACCTGACGCCGCTCGACGTGCTCACCGGCGAGGTGCTGTTTCGCATGCGCGATTTTCGCCGCATCAGCTCGGACAGCGTGCAGCGCTGGATCGAGCTCGTGCGCAGCCTCACCAACGTGACGCGCATCTCGCTCGTCGAGTGCCCGGTCGCGTTCATCCATCAGGCGAACCTGATCACCAATCTGTTGGAGCGGCAGGAGGTGATGAGCTTTTTTGCGCCCTATACGTGCGAGAGCTGCGGGCTCGACGAGGAGCAGCTGATCGACGTTGCCGCCCATCTCGAGGGTGGCCACCTCCGCCAGCCGCCGCCCTTTTTGTGCTCGGCATGCTCGAACCCGCTGGTCTTCGATGATCTGGTCGATCACTTCTTTTCGTTCCTGGAGCGACCTTGAGCTACGGCCAGTTGTTCCAAGTGAAGTAGGCCGCAACGATCGCGACCGCGGTCAAAGTCCACGCCGCCCACAGGCTGAAGCCGCGCTCG
This sequence comes from Polyangia bacterium, assembly GCA_038325015.1. Classification (GTDB taxonomy): domain Bacteria; phylum Myxococcota_A; class Polyangia; order Palsa-1104; family Palsa-1104; genus JBBQIO01. The sequence goes on along the minus strand of JBBQIO010000463.1, from coordinate 334 downwards.
GAGGGCACGATGCGCAAGCGATGCGCCAAGAGTGCCAATGCGGCGCCGATCAGTGCACCGGCGCCACCCCACAGCAAGAGGCCGTAGTACCCCATCGGGATGGGCCCCATGCGCACCGCGATATGCCAGCTGCGGGCAACCGGATCGTAAAACAGCGACGGAAGCTTGGCGTAACCTGGGAGCGCGTAGCCCAGGCAAAAGCCGATCAGAGCGGCGCAGGCGGTGACAAATTCGCGCGCCCGCGTCACACGCCACCCACCGCGCGATGGGCCGCCGTCAGAATTCCGATGATCGCTCCGAGCCAGGCCGTGGCAGCGACGAACACGGCCAGGCC
>JBBQIO010000462.1:0-4062 GCA_038325015.1 Polyangia bacterium | reverse complement strand
CCCGCTGCCCTGGCTGCCATGCTCGCTGGCGTTGCCGTTTTGGCCATCGTCCCGGGTCGCGCGCATGCGGCGCCGGTTCGTGGCAGCCTGGCGCTGGGCCCGGTGGCGGACGCCGTCTCCGATGGCCCGCGTGGATACTGGGAGCTCGATCTGGGGGTCGTGGTCACGACGTCGGCGCCGCCGTTTCGTGAAGCGTTGGTCGTGGTCGAGCCGCTCGTGCCCTCGGTAAAAAGCGCGCCGGCGGTGGCAACGGTCGAGCTGCGCGGCCTCAAGATGGAGCCGCGTGTCGTCGCGCTCGGCGTCGGCGGCACGGTTACCTTCAAGAACCTGGATCGCTTGCCGCACAGCCTGCGCGTCGACGGCACGACGACGATGGCGCCGGAGGTCACGCCGTCCGGACAGAGTCGCGTGCAGAAGTTTACCGCGCTCGGCGAGTTTGCGATCCAGGCCGAAGAGGAGCCCTACCTGCATGGCTGGGTCGTCACCGTGGCCACGCCCTACGTCGCCGTGCCCGACGAGCGCGGGCAATGGAAGCTGGACCTTCCCGAGGGGCACTATCGGCTGCGCGTGTTCCTGCGCGGCGCCTGGCTCGGCGAGCGGACCATCGAAGTGGGCAAGAGCGCGCTCGAGCTACCGCTGCGGCTCGATAACGCCAAAGACAGTACAGATAATAAAGCAAACAAACAAAAATCGTCTAAAAAAGAGGATAAGGCGCAATAATGCGGCTGATCGGCGTTTGGCTGGTAATTCTGGGATTGGCCACCACGCTGGCGCTGGGACTGGCCCTCTTGGCGCCGCGGCCGCTGTCGGATGCGCTCGACCAGGAGATCGGTGAGCGGCTGCACGTCGCAGCGCAGTCGGCTACGTTGCTGTTGAAGCTGTCAGCGCGTCAGTGGATTGACACTTCACAGCGTGACGCCACCGACGCCGTCTTGCTCGAAGCGGTGAGCGAGGCCAATCGTGGGCCGGCCGACCTCGGCATCTTGCACAAGACGGTGCAGGAGCGGCTGCGCGCGTTCGCCTCCAAAGCGGGCGCCGACCTGGCCCTCGCGACGGATGCTCGTGGGCGCGTCCTCGGACGAGTCGGCGTCGATGAGGCGACCTACAAGGACGCCATCGACGGTCTGCCGATCGTCGCCGCTGCGCTGCGTGGGCTGCGCTCCGACGACACCTATGTGACCGACGGCCGCCTGTACCGACTGGTCGCGTCGCCGGTGGTCAGCGGCGGCGGCAAATACATCGGCGTCCTGGTCCTCGGCCAGGAGATTGGCGCGCAGCTCGCGCAGTCGCTGCATGAGCGCCTGGATGTGCAGGCGGCGTTTTTGTTGCGTGGCCGGGTGATGGGGAGCTCGACCGGCTGGCCGGCGTTGGTGACCGAGCCGGTGGGCGTGTTGGCGACCGCGGAGCGCGCGCATCTGACGGCTGGGCCAACCGCGCCCATGCGTGTCGGAACGCGCCATCTCGCGGTGTTGACCGCGCTGCCGGGGCAGGTCGGTGATGCGCTGCTCGCGATCGTCGGCGAACGGCCGGCCGAGGCCGGGTTGGGTCCGCTGGTCGCGGGCGTGCTGCACAGCGACCCGCGCGCGTGGCCCCTGCCATCGCTCGCGATCGTCGGCGCCGGGTTGCTCGCCGTGCTGCTCATCAACGGGATTCTCTTAGCGCTCTCCTTTGGCAAGCCGCTGCGGCAGATGGTCAATGCGGCGCAGGCCGTGGTCCGTGGAGACGCGACGCGTCTGCCGGATCGCGCCGACGCGTGGGCGCCGCTGACTCGCGCGGTCAATGGCGCCTTGGAGCACGCCGAGATCACGCGCGCCCGTGAAGATCGATTCACGCCGTCGCCGCCGTCGGTCTCGTCGGGAAGCTCCTTTGCGCAGGCGCCCAAGTCGGCGCCGCGCCCGCAATCGCATCCGATCGTGCCGCCCGATCCGGTGCGGAGCGCGCCGCGTGCCACAGCGCCGCTGTTCGATGAGCCGATGACCGTGCGTGGGCGAAAGCCGGTGTTGCCCAGTCGCTCAGCGGCGGGGCTTGACGACGATGTTGACGAGCCGGCTTCGATCCCGCGGCTCGAGCAGACCGGCGAGCGGTTTGCCCCCAGCGCCAGCGAGCTGATGGCGCCGGAGTTGAATAGCGGCGGCGTGCTCGAACCGCTGGTGCCGACGCGGGCCCCGCTGCTCGGTGAAGACGAGGAATCGACGACCATCTCGCCCGGCGGAGCGATGCGCGACGACCAGCTGTCGGCTGGCGACGCGCTCGAGGACGAGCTGCACGAAGTGTTCGCCGAGTTCGTCGATACCAAGCGTACGTGCGGGGAGTCGGTCGACGGTCTGACCTACGAAAAGTTCGCTACCAAGCTGCGCGGCCACCGCCTGCAGCTGTTGCAAAAGCCGGGCTGTAAAACTGTCCGATTTCAGGTGTACATCAAGGATGGCAAGGCTGCGCTCAAGGCGCTGCCGGTGCAGTAACACTCCTGTCGCCACTGCCGGAACCACCGGCTACGGCGCGTCGGCGAATGGCAGGCGGACGCGAAACAGCGCGCCTTGGCCCGTTGCGCTCTCGATCTCGATGGTGCCGCCGTGGTCGTTGATGATGCGCTCGACGATCGCCAGGCCGAGGCCGGTGCCGTGCGCTTTGGTCGTGACGTAGGGTTCGAACAGGCGAGCCCGCACCTCGGGCGAGATGCCGATGCCGTTGTCGCGCACTTCGAAGAGCGCTCCCTCGACGGTTGCGCGTGTCGCCAGATCGATGCGACCGTCGGCGCGCCCGGCCACCGCGTCGCGCGCGTTGCCCAGGAGGTTGACCAGAACCTGCACAAGCTGGGCGCTGTCGCCGCGCACCGGCGTGGCGAGCGGGCCAGCCGAAAACGTGACCTGGGGAGGTGGCTCGCCACCGTGCACTGACAATGCACCTTGGATCAGCTGATCGAGATCCACAGGCTCCATCACCGGCGCCGGCATGCGCGCGAAGCGGGAGAACTCGACCACGATGCGCTTGAGCCGACCTACCTCGGCGATCACCGTCGGAGCAGACTCGTCGAAGAGCGCAGCGAATTTTTCCGGCGCGCGCTCCCGCGCCCGCTGCAGGGTCTCGATCGCGACCTGAATCGGGGTCAGGGGATTCTTGATTTCGTGGGCGATGCGCTGCGCGATGTCGCGCCACGCCGCGATGCGCTCGGCGCGGCGGAGCTGCTCACGCGCCTGCGCGATCTCGCCGGTCATGGTGTTGAACGACTGCGCCAGCTGGCCAACTTCATCGCGCGATCGAACGGGAACGGTCACGTCGAGCCGACCGCGACCCACGGCTTGGACCATCGCAGCCAGCTCGCCGATCGGGCGGGTAATGAGTCGTGCCAACCCCCAGCCGAGGAGCAGGGCCAGGCCGAGCGCGCCGAGGCCGGCGATCAGCGCGACGCGGCCGAGCGTGGCCAAGGCGGTGGTCAGCTCGTCGTCGGGGACGAGCAGCTCCAGCCGAACGTGCTCCTCTTTGGGTTGCGACCCGCTCGAAAGCCAGAGCTGTCGCCTGGGGTAGTGCGACTCCGCGGCGCTGCCCGCGAGCGTCGACAGCACGCGTCCGCCGGGCAGGAACAGGCGCGCGCGCTGACGCAGCTGGGCCAAGAACGCGTCGCCGATCTCGCGCCCGCACGAAACGTGCACGCGCGGCGAAATCCCGTCGGCAAAGCGCGCCTCGACGGTCTGGCTGGCGACCAAGGCGAGCATCACGCGCACCGAGCCGCCTTGCACCACGCGCTCCATGCGCAGCGACGGCATGCTCGAATTTTCCGGCGGTTCGACGCGCTCTCCGGCGCGGCCGGGAAACTGTCCCGCCGCCAGCACCATGTTGTGCGCGTCGGTCAACATCAGGAGGTCGAGGCCGAGCGCCTGCATCTCTTCGCCGGTACGGCGCCCGAGCTCGCTGCCGATCTCCTCGGCGTCGCCCTTGCCGAGCTCGATGAGCAAGGGACCGACCAGCGGATCGTCGACGCGGGCGAGATGGCGCGCCGCGGCCGTGACATCGCTGGCCTGGCGCGCGAAGAGGGCCTCGGCGTCGTCGGCGGCGTCGTCGAGC
>JBBQIO010000461.1:0-4069 GCA_038325015.1 Polyangia bacterium | reverse complement strand
AGACGCCCGAGGTGCGCGTGCACGTGCCCATCGGGCCGGCCGAGCTGCGCGTGACCACGCGTTACTACCATCAGAACAGCGCGGTGTTTGCCAGCGAGGTCGACGGCAAACCTTCCTATCCGACGGTGACCGGCAAGCTGTGCACGACCTGCACGTCGCACAGCTCGACCGGGCTGTACTACACCAGCGATCCGAAGCTGTATCAGTTTTCGTCGGTGTTCATCGAGCTGCGCGCTTCGTTCAAGCTGCTGTTTTTTGCGCGGTTGAAACGCCTGCCGTTGCATGACTACCTGTCGTCGATGATCTTCGACCTGTCGTACGGCCACTACTTCACCCAAGGCTATGCACAGACCGCGTACGGCGACGCCAACCTGGCCGGCCTGCAGCTGACGCTGCCGTTATAGTCGATGGCGCGCGGCTATCTGATCCTCGATATCGAGACCGTCCCTGACGCTGAGCTGTACGAGCGGCCGGACGCGCCCGCGGGAGTTGAGCGTCCGTTTCCGCCGCTCTACGCGCACAAGCCGATCGTCATCGGCGTGCTGTGGCTCGACGCCGCGCTCGCCTTCAAGCGGCTCGGCTGCATCGGCGAGGATCGCGACGAGGCCGGCATGCTCGCCGACTTCGCCCACTTCGCCGACCAGTATCGACCGCACCTGGTGACCTACAACGGACGCGGCTTCGACCTGCCGGTGATCGCGCTGCGCTGCATGCGCCACGGCGTGCCGCTCGGCTTTTTTTTCCAGGATCGCGACTATCGCTATCGCTTTTCCGACGCCGGCCACATCGACCTGTATGATTTTTTGTCCGAGCACGGCGCGGCCAAAGTCGGCTCGCTGGATGCGCTGGCGCGCGTCGTCGGCCTGCCCGGCAAGGTCGGCGTCGACGGCAGTCAGGTCGAGGGGCTGTACCAAGCGGGCCAGCTACCGATCATCAAGAAGTACTGCCTGACCGACGTGGCGCAGACGGCGTTTCTGTTTTTGCGCTATCGGCTCTTGCAGGGTGCGCTCGACATTACCGGGTATCGACGGGTGGCGCGTGCGCTGTACGACGCGCTGGTTGCCGACGGACGCGTCGAAGCCGTGCTGTCGCGCATCGATCCGGCGCGGCTGTTTCTCGACGTGCCCACCGTCGCGCCGTGAGCGTGCTGCCGCGCTCGTTTTACGATCGGCCGTGCCTGGAGGTCGCGCCGGCGCTGCTGGGGGCGCGTCTTTGTCATCGGCAGGGCGGCATAGTGCGCGGCGGGCGGATCGTCGAGGTCGAGGCCTACGTCCACGAAGACGACCAGGCCTGCCATGCGCGCTTCGGCCGCACCGCGCGCTCGCAGCGACTGTATGGGCCGCCAGGCCATGCCTATGTTTTTTTGATCTACGGCATGTACGACTGCTTCAACGTGGTGACCGAAAAGGCCGATTCGCCGGCTGCGGTGTTGGTGCGCGCGCTCGAACCGGAGCCCGATGTCGCCGACTGTAGCGGGCCTGGCAAGCTGTGCCGGTCGCTGGCCATCACACGCGGGCTCGACGGGGCGGATCTATGTACGCGCGACTCGATATGGCTCGAATCGGGTCCGCCACCGGCGCGCATCCTGACCACGCCGCGGATTGGCGTCGACTACGCCGGCACCTGGGCGCAGCGGCCGTGGCGCTTCATCGATGCCGATAGTGCAGCCATTTCCGGCCAGCGCCGGCGCTCGTCCCGCTCAAAGAGGGCGTGAAGGCGGCGCACCGCGTATATTCTCCCGCGCCGTGCCCCGCGTCCTATTCGAGCCCTTTGGAATTGCCGTCGAGTGCGCCGTCGGAGAGACGGTGTTCACGGCGGCGCGTCGCAGTAACATCCCGGTGCCCACCGCGTGTGTCGGCAAGGGCACGTGCGGCCTGTGCCGCGTCAAGATCCTGGCCGGCGAGAGCGCGCTGCCGCCGGTCAACCAGATCGAGCAGAAGCACCTGGGCAACACCTATTTCATTACCAAGCTGCGGCTCAGCTGCCAGTGCGTGATCTCGGGCGACGTGACGGTAAAAATTCCGGGCGCGCCGGCACCTAAAACCGACCGCTGACGCTGACCCCGCCGCCGCCGGCGATCGGGGCGCCGCCCAACATGACCGGCATCCGCTCAAGCTTTTTGGGGCCCGCCGACAGCCCGACCAGAAGCATCACGAGGCCTCCGGCCTGTACGATCCCGTCAATCGCATAGAACGCGCGGGTGCCGTCCCCATCCACTGCAGCCGCCTGACACCACGAGCCGAGCACCGGCAAGAACGGCATGCCGGGCACACCGTTGCTGTAGTCCGCGATGGAGTACCCGCCGGCCGCGATCCAGCTCGTAGCAAGCAGCGCTAATCCAGTGCCCCAGACCGGCGCTGAGGCGGTCGACAGGCGGCGCTCACGCCAGAGCGTGCCGTCGCTGCTCTGGGTCACGTGCCAGTCGTCGTGTTCGATAGCGCGCAGGTCGAGGAGCAGCGGCGCGCCGTATCCGGCCGGCGTTGGATAGCTGTTGGGAGGGTAGACTGGTGCGGCGTTGGTCGGGGCAGGCTGCGCGCCATAGGGCGCCGCGGCTCCGGTGCAATGGACGGTGGTCGTGGTGGTCGTCGTGCAGTCTGACGGTTCTGTGGTCTGTGCGCTCGCCAGCTCGGGAGCGAGAGCGACAATGATCATCAAGGCGGTCGACATCGGGCGCATGGCACCTCTCTTTCGCGCTGGCTGCGAACGCAAGCGAGAGGCCAACCGGTGCAGCTTCGGAAAATCGATGAGTTAGCCGAAATTAGTGGCAAAAAGTGGACTGACGGTCGGACATCTTTGTCGCAGCTGACAGTTGGTCGCTGATCCTTGCCGTGCAGTGCAAATGCACAACTCGTTCAGCGCTCGCGTTGCCGCTGGTCGTAACGTTCGCGCGCGGCGTGGACGCTCTCGCGGTGTCGTGCCGCCCACGCGCCGAGCACCTGCACCGGTTTGAGCAGCGTACGGCCGAGCTTGGTCAGTTCGTATTCTACGCGCGGCGGGATGGTCGGAAATTGCGTGCGCGTCACCAGGCCATCGCGCTCGAGGCCGCGCAGCGTCAGCGTGAGCATCCGCTGCGAGACTCCTTCGATGGCGCGTCGCAGCTCGCTGAAGCGCAGCGCTCCTTGGCCGAGCAGCGAGATGGTCAGCACGCTCCATTTGTCGCCCACGCGATTCAGCACATCGCGGACCGCAGGACAGCTCGTGAGCGACGTATCCTTGTTACTCGGTGACATCAGTGTGCCTCCTTGCGCGCGGCGCTGTCAGTCATCATCATAGCCGCAGTTACAACTCATAACCAACTAACGAAAAAGAAAGAGCACTGCCATGGCCATCCAAAAATGGAGCATCGACACCATCCACTCCACGGTCGGCTTCACCGTTCGTCATCTCCTCGTGTCCAAGGTCCATGGCCTGTTTACCAAGTGGCAGGGGTCGCTCGAGTTCGACCCGCAAGATCCGACCGGGGCCAGCGCCGAGATTCAGATCGAGGTCGCCAGCGTCGACACGCGCGAGGCGCAGCGCGACGGCCATCTGCGCTCGCCCGACTTTTTCGACGCCGAGAAGTTTCCCCAGATCACGTTCAAGAGCACCAAGATCGACAAGAGCGGCGACAACGAATTCAAGGTCACCGGCGACCTGACCTTGCGCGGCGTCACCAAGTCGGTGGTGCTCGATGTGGAATACGCCGGCAGCGCGGTGCACCCGCGTTACGGCGAGCGCATCGGTTTCTCGGCGCGCACGCACATCAACCGAAAAGACTTCGGCGTGAGCTTCAATCAGGTGCTGGATGCCGGCGGTCTGGCGATCAGCGAGAAGGTCGAGATCAACATCGACGTGCAGGCGGGTAAGGCGGCGTAGCTAGTGTGCTAACAGCGGCCTCAGTGCGCTCCTTTGAACGTGCCCGGCAGCGTGACGTTGCTGACGCCTGCTGGAATGGTCAGCGACCACATACCGTCTTCGAGCGTGTCGGCTTTGCCGGTGTGCCCTTTGTTCTCGATCGCGATGCAGCTGCCGTCACTCATCGACATCATGCCTGGCGCATCGAGCGCCCCGAGCTTGTTCTCAATCAGCG
>JBBQIO010000460.1:0-4071 GCA_038325015.1 Polyangia bacterium | reverse complement strand
TGCTCGAGAATAACCCCAGCCGCCGCCACCGATCGCCAACACTGCCAAGATGATCAAGATAATGAGGAGCATCGCCCCCTCCTTGTTGATTGAGCTCGTCCATCGAGCTAATGCGGAGAAATCCACGAAACGTGCCACGCTGCCACCCGCTGGTTGACCTTGCGCGCAGCCGACTGCTAACACAGCGCCATGAGCTCGACGCTGACTCCCGAATTGTTGCGCGCCCCGCTGGCGCTTCTGACGACCGCCAATCAGGCCTTCACCGCGGCCTATCCCGGCGACTCCGGCGAGCGGCAGCCGGTCCACACGGTCTACGGAGGTGCGCACATCTTCAAAGCGGAGACGGCGCGCAAGATGGGGGACCTGGCTCTGCGCACGATGGAGGAGTACTACCCGTCGGCCGAGGTCATGTCCGAAGTGCTTGCGTTACCGCGCGGGGCCTTCGCCGAGACCGTCTTTTCCCGCGTCCACGAGAAGCTACGCCGCGAGCCGGTCGAGGATTTTCGCATCGACTTCGAGGACGGCTACGGCAACCGGCCCGACGCCGAGGAGGATCGTCACGCGCTGGCCGCCGCGGAGGAGGTGGCCAAGGGGCTGGCCGCCGGCACACTGCCGCCGTTCGTCGGCATTCGCGTCAAGACCTACTCCGAGGAGCTGCGGCTACGCTCGATCCGCTCGATGGATCTGTTCATCACGCGCCTGGCCGAGCTGACCGACAAAAAGCTGCCGTCGAGGTTCGTGGTCACCTTGCCCAAGGTGGTGGTGCCCGAGCAGGTGGCGACGCTGGCGACGCTGCTCACCATGCTCGAAGAGCGGCTCGGTCTGGCGGCGAAGTCGCTCAAGCTCGAGATCATGGTCGAGACCACGCAGTCGATCGTTCGGCCGTCGGGCGAACTCGCGCTGCCGGCGCTGCTGCGCGCCGCCGACGGGCGCTGTACTGGGGCGCACTTCGGAACGTACGACTACACGGCTTGTTACGACATCACCGCCGCCTACCAGGGCATGACGCATCCGGCGTGCGACTTCGCCAAGCACATGATGAAGGTGGCCTTGACCCAGACCGGCGTGATGCTGTCCGACGGCGCGACCAATGTGATGCCGGTGCCGCGCCACAAGGCCTCGGCCGGCGAAAAATTGAGCGACGCGCAGCGGGCGGAAAATCGCGTCACCGTGCATGCCGCGTCGCGGCTGCATTACGACCAGGTGCGCCATTCGCTTTTAGGTGGTTTTTATCAAGGTTGGGATTTGCATCCGGCGCAGCTTCCGACCAGGTACGCAGCGGTTTATGCATTTTTCCTGGAGGGCCTCGAAGCCGCCTCGGTGCGCCTCAAGGCCTTCATGGGCAAGGCGGCGCAGGCCACACTGGTCGGTGACGTCTTCGACGACGCCGCCACCGGGCAGGGGCTGCTCAACTACTTTCTGCGCGGGCTGAGCTGCGGCGCGCTGACCAGCGAAGAGACGTTGGCCACCGGGCTGACGCTTGATGAGCTGCGCACGCGCTCGTTCGTAAAGATCATTGCGGGGCGGCGGTAACGTCGTGGCCGGGATCACGACCCACGTCCTCGATACGGCGCGCGGCCGGCCCGCCGACGGAGTCGCCGTGACCCTGGAGAGGCGCCGCTCCGACGGGGGATACGAACGAGTGGGGCAGGGCGTGACCGATGCCGACGGTCGCCTGCGCACGCTCGTTCCCGACGGGGTCGCGGTCGACGCCGGCACCTACCGCATCGAGTTCGCCACCGCCGACTATTTCCATCGGCTCGACGAACAAGGCTTTTTCCCGTCGGTGACGATCTGCTTCGAAATCACCGCGCCGGTTGAGCATCACCACGTGCCGCTCTTGTTGAGCCCGTTCGGCTACTCGACCTACCGTGGCAGCTAGCCGACGATCACAGGACCGGCGCCACCAGCTTGTCCAGCCTGAGGTGTAGGATTTTTTCTTGCTCGGTGGCGGCGGTGCGCAGCTCCTCGTCGAGCGGATGGTCGACGCGCGCTTCGAGCAGGGCCAGCATTTCGGCGGCGCTCTTGCCGGTAGCGCAGACGATGAAGATGTAGCCGTGGCGCGCTTGGTAGCGGCGATTGCCTTCGGCCAGGCGCACCAGCGTCTCCTCCGAGGCCGAATGCGCGCCGCGCTGCTCCTCAGCGGCCCACTCCTGCGTGGCCGCGAATTTTTTTCGCAGCGCAGCGGAATCGCCGATCTGCGGATGGTGCGCGAACGCCTCCTGCCAATCGTCCGGCGTCAGCGACCACCAGATACGCGCCGCCTCGCTGTGCAGTGTAGCTGCATCGATGAACGGTGACAGAGCGATCATCGCGCGCACCCAGGCGGTCGACCCGCAACAGCGGGTGAGCTCGTCTGCCGTCAGCCCGTCGATCATTTTTGCACCCGTCCCCACACCCGCAGGCGGGCGACGCCACCATCGGGATAGATGTTGAGCCGGACATGTGAAAAGGGGCCGCGGGCGGCCAGCTCGGCGTACTCATGCTTGTGATCGGCCGACAACTTCACCGATGGTAGAAGCTCGGTCCAGGCGATCGCACGGCTAGTCAGAAACTCTTCGGGCACGTCGCCCTCGATGAGCGCGCCGTCAATCGAGCAGCGGTCGGGAAAGTTGCCCTTGAAGTGGCTGGTGTCGACCTCGACCGACGCGACCGTTCCCGGCCGCCCCAGCCGAATGATCAGCCAGTCGTGACCGGGTCCGCGCTTGCGCTTGGTCTCCCAGCCGTCGCCCATGTGGGTCGATGCGCCGGGGCCGAGAAGATGGTCTTTGTGGCTGAAGAACATGTCGCTCGACAAAAGCGCGCGCCCGCCGTTGACCGTCGCGGCCAAATCCAAAGGCTCGCCTTGGGCCACCAGAGCCGGCCAATCGGGCGTGACCTCGCCGTGAATGCGCAAGCGCGCGACGCCGCCATCGGGATAGATGTTCAAGCGTACGTGGGTGAACGACGTCGCATGTTCGACGGCGAAGAGATTTTGCGCTCCGCCCTCGAGCCGAACGAGGGGAACGAGCTCGACCCAGGTCGCGGCCATCAGCGCATCCACGCTGGCGTCGGGCGCGTGGCACGCCTCGACCGACGCAGCCTCGGGAAAGTTGCCAAGGAAATGGTTGGTGTCGATGTCGACGCCGCGAATGACGCCCGGCAGACCGAGCGCGACGATGCACCAGTCGTGGCCCGGGGTGCGCTTGCGGCGCGACTCCCAGCCGTCCATCCATTTGCCACGATCGGTGTATTTGTCGGCGATGAACACGCCCCGCCCGGGCTTCAGCAGGTTCTCTTTTTCGGCAAAAAATTCGTCGCTGGTAGCGAGCGCCCGCCCGCCCAATCGCTCGGCCGCGAGATCGACGTGCTCGGTAAATCGGCTCATGCATGACCCTCGGAAGTGGCATTGAAAAGGAGGGCCCGGCCGTGCGGCCCATCGTGCACCCCGTCGTGAAAAATCCGGCGCCCGCGCAAGTAGGTCGACCGCACCTGGCCGCGCAGCGTTTGACCTTGATAGGGCGTGATCTTGTTGCGATGAAATAGCCGCGCCGCATCGACGGTGAATTCGGCGTCCGGCTCCCAGAGCGCAAAATCGGCATCCATCCCGACGGCGATGGCCCCTTTGTGGGGCAAGCGGGCGAGCGTGGCCGGCCGACGTGACAGCCATTCGGCGAGCTGCGAAAATGTGACGCCGTGCTCGCGGCCGTGTGTCCACAGCGTCGACAGCCCGAGCTGCAGCGACGCAATCCCGCCCCAGGCGCCGACGAAATCGCCGCGCTCGAGCTGTTTGAGATCCGGCGTGCACGGCGAGTGATCCGAGACCACGAAATCGATCGTGCCTTCGGAGACCAGCGCGCGCCACAGCGCCGCCTGATTGTCGCGCCCGCGGATCGGCGGCGCGCATTTGTATTCCGTGTGCCCGTCGGGAATCTCCTCGGCAACGAAGGACAGATAGTGCGGGCAGGTCTCGGCGGTAATCGGCACCCCACGACGCCGCGCGTCGGCCAAAAGCGGCAGCGCCTCGGCCGACGACAGATGGACGATGTGCACATGGCATCCGGTCTCCTCGGCCAGTGCAATGGCCAGCAG
>JBBQIO010000459.1:0-4074 GCA_038325015.1 Polyangia bacterium | reverse complement strand
ATAGGCGTAAAGCTGATTCAATCGCCCTTTGGCCACCACCGCGTGGACCAGCAGGCGGTTCATGCTGTCGACGCCGAGCACATGCAGCTCCTCCTGCTGCAGGTCGGCCATCTGGCCGCGCAGACAGCGCTCGACGGCGTCGGCGTCGGTCAGAGAAATGCCGCGTTCGAGCGGCGTGGTCAACGCGCGCGCGCCCAGCTCGAGCGCGGCCAAGAGGCGCAGCGCCGGACGATCGCCGACCAGCGGCTCAAGCTCAGACCACGATTGGCGCCGCAGATCGCCGGGGCTCACACCGCGCCGTCGGAGGCGCTCGGCGCGGCGCACTCCGATGAGCATGGCCACCAAAGACCAGCTGTCGATCCCTGTGCAGTGAGTATTCACTTTGACCTGACCTTCGACGGCCTTCAGCTGCACAACGAAACCCACAGAGGTCGCATGGCGAACAGACGAGCAATCGCCGTGCCGCGTTCGCCCCGCCAAACTCGGCCATCGTTCTTCCGTCGCTGTCCGAACAACGGACGAGGGCCGGGGGCCGGCCAGGTTGGTGAATCTACGAAGCCCGTGATAGACGCGGCGGAGTGACGCTGATCTTGGTTTGGTTGCGACGGGGACTGTTGCTTTGGAGCGCGCTGCGAGTGCCCATCGCCCCAATGGTCAAGGTTGCTGCCGGGCCGTTCGACATGGGCGGCGCCGCCGACGATCCCGACGTCGAAGAGGACGAGCGACCCGCACATCGCGTGGCGCTGACCGCGTTCGCGATCGATCGCGACGAGGTGACCGCCGCCGAGTATTGGGGCTGCGTGTTGGCCGGAAAATGCCGACCGATCGTCGTCATGCTCGACGAGGCGCCGGCGTGGCCGGCGGTGCACGTGCGCTGGACCGACGCTGCCGATTACTGCCGATTTGCCGGTGCACGGCTGCCGACCGAGGCCGAGTGGGAAAAGACGGCGCGCGGCACCGACGGCCGGCGCTATCCGTGGGGCAATGAGCTGCGCTGCACCGCCGCCAACTTCGGCAACTTTCGCGGCGAAGGGCGCTGCCCGCAAAACCCCGGGAAGCTGACCGACGTCGGCCGCTTCGACGGCGATTCACCCTACGGCGTGCGCGACCTGGCGGGAAACGCGTGGGAGTGGGTGGCCGATTTTTACGCGGCCGACTACTACCGCCATACGCCGGCGCAGGATCCCCACGGGCCAACCCGCGCAGCCACTCACGTCGTGCGCGGCGGCGCCTGCTGCTCGATGTTCGGTTTGCCGCGGGCCAGCAACCGTCTGGCGCTGCCGCCCGACTACGCGGATGACGACCTCGGTTTTCGCTGCGCGCTTGACCGCGGCCCGGTGCCTCGCTGATAACGGCCATGGAGGATCCCATGCATCGGTCACTACTCGCGCTCTTCATCCTGGCCGTCGCCCTGGCCCCGACCTTCGCCCAGTCCGACGAAGGCATGTGGCTGTACAACGACTTTCCCAAAGCGCGCTTCAAAGCCGCTTACAACTACACGCCCGACGACGCGTGGCTCGACCACGTGCGCTTGTCATCGGCGCGGCTGCTCGGCGGCAGCGGCTGCTCGGCGAGTTTCGTATCGGCCAGCGGCTTGGTCATGACCAACGACCATTGCGCCCGCGAGTGTGTGCAGCAAGTCTCCACACCTGGCAACGATCTCCTGGAGACCGGTTACTACGCCGGCAAGCCTGCCGACGAGCTGCGCTGCCCGGCGACCGAGATCCACCAACTGGTTCAGATCACCGACGTGACGGACAAGGTTCTGGCGGCCACCAAAGGGCTCGAAGGACCGGCCTTCAACGTGGCGCAGCGCGCGGTTGCGGCCGGGCTGGAAAAGAGCTGCACCGCCGACGACAAAACGCGCTGTGACGTGGTCACGCTCTATCATGGCGGTCGCTACCACCTGTATCGCTATCACCGCTTTTCCGATGTGCGGCTGGTGATGGTACCGGAGACGCAGATCGCGTTTTTCGGCGGCGACCCCGACAACTTCAACTTCCCGCGCTACAACCTCGACGTCTCGTTTCTCCGCGTCTACGAAAACGGGCAGCCGGCGAAGCTCGACCACTATCTGCACTGGTCGGCCGAGGGCGCCAAAGAGGGGGAGGTGTCGTTCGTTTCCGGCAACCCGGGCGGCACCGACCGTCAACTTACAGTCGCCGAGCTGGCCTACCAGCGCGACGTGTCGGTCCCGGATCGGTTCGTCGATCTGGCGCGCATACGTGGTCAGCTCGAAGAGTTCGCGCGCGGCAGCGCCGAGGCCAAGCGCACCGCCACGGTTCAGCTTCTGACGGTGGAGAACAGCTACAAGGTCCTGCAGGGCCGCATGGAGATGCTCCACGACGCGACGTTTTTCGCCAGCCTGGCGCGCGCCGAGACCGCGCTGCGCGCCAAGGTGAACAAGAGCGGCGCTCTGAAGAAAAAATACGGCGCTGCATGGGACGCGATCGCGACCGCGCTCGTCACCCGCAAAGAAACGCTGCACCCGATGCACTACATCGAGGAGGGTGGTTGGGCCGGCAGCTCGTCGCTGGGGCGCACCGCGCGGCTCTTGGTGCGGGGCACGGCCGAGCTGCAAAAGCCGAACGAGCAGCGCCTGCCGGAGTATCGCGACTCGGCGCGCGCGGCGCTCGAACAGCGGCTCTTTTCCACCGCGCCGATTTTTACCGCCGTCGAAGAGCTCAATCTGCGATACGGCCTGACGCGCATGCGCGAACGGCTTGGTGCCGACGATCCGATGGTCGTGCAGCTGCTCGGCAAGGAGTCGCCGGCACAGGTCGCGGCACGCCTGGTCAAGGGCACCGCCCTCAAAGATCTGGCGGCACGAAAGGCGTTGTGGGCCGGTGGTCCGGCGGCGATCGCGGCGTCAAAAGACCCGCTGATCGTGTTTTACCGCGGCTTCGACGTGCAGGCGCGCGCGTTGCGCAAGCTGTACGAGGATCAGGTCGAGTCGGTGCTCAAAAAGAACGATGAGCTGATCGCGCAGGCGCGTTTCGCCACCGAAGGCACATCCAACTATCCTGACGCCACCTTCACATTGCGGCTGTCGTACGGCAAGGTCGCCGGCTATGTCGAGAACGGCAAGAACATCCCGGCGATGACCGATTTTGCCGGCCTGTACGCGCGCACCACCGGTCAGGCGCCGTTCGATCTGCCGCCGCGCTGGGTCAGTGGCAAGTCGCGCCTCAAGCTGTCGACGCCGTTCAACATGGTCACCACCAACGACATCATCGGCGGCAACTCGGGCTCGCCGCTGGTCAACCGCGCGGGCGAGGTCATCGGTCTGGCCTTCGACGGCAACATTCAGTCGCTCGGCGGCGACTACGGCTACGACGGCCGACAAAATCGTACCGTCGCCGTGACCAGCCAGGGCTTGATTGAGGCGCTCGACTCGATCTATGGCGCCAAGCGCCTGCTCCAAGAGCTGCAGCCCAAGGGCGCCGCGACCACGCCCAAAGCGGCTCAGCCGTAGCGTTTCGCTCCGCAGTGCATACATTGTGATTCCGAGGTCCAATGGCCAACTCCAACAGAGCTTCACCGCTCAAAATCACGCCGCTCGGCTTTCAGTGGCCGACACCGGATCCGTTTTTGTTTTGCGTGCACCACGACGATCGCTATCCGGCGGGCAATGATCAGCTCGGCCCGGCGGCGTCGCTGGCCGGGCGCAACATCGGTCAGGATTTTGCCGGCCCGGTGACTGACCAAGCCGGCTGGCGCATGTATCACGGCGATGTGGTGCCCGGTTTTCCGCAGCATCCGCATCGTGGTTTCGAGACGGTGACGCTGGTGCGCCGCGGCTACATCGACCACAGCGACTCGCTGGGCGCCACGGCACGTTTTGGCGGCGGCGACGCGCAGTGGCTGACGGCCGGTCAAGGCGTCGTCCATTCGGAGATGTTTCCGCTGCTCGACAAAAGCGGCGGCAATCCGGTCGAGCTGTTTCAGATCTGGCTCAACCTGCCGGCCGCCAAGAAGATGGTCAAGCCGTACTTCTCGATGCTGTGGCGCGAGAACATCCCGGTGCGAACCTTCGTCGACGACGCCGGCAAAAAGACGGTCGTCACCATCGTG
>JBBQIO010000458.1:0-4100 GCA_038325015.1 Polyangia bacterium | reverse complement strand
GTCGGACTGCTGGCGCCGACATACACCTCGAAGACCGAGTTGTAGGTCGTTCCGTCGGCGCCGACGTCGATCGCCGACTTGAGCTCGCTGTTGGACGCGAACATCGCCGCCGAGCTGGGCGCGATCTGCGTACTGAAGTCTCCGGGCCGGTACCAGCCGGTCACGCTGCTGAATCGGGAAGCCGCCGTCGCCGTAGTGGTGGCGAGGAGCGCCTTGTACGTGCCGGAAAGCCCGGCCGCGCTCGCGTCGGCGGCGCACTGATTGTCGGCGCCCGCGATGCCCGTCGAGGGGTTGAATTGGCCGGACAGAAACGCATACTTCGGCGTGACCACGCCGAAGCCGTTGACGGTCGTGTTGTAGCTGACGCCAAAGCAATACATGTGACCCGCCGTCGAGCAGAAACTACCGAAGCCACTCGCCCAGAAGCGACTCTGGCCGGGAATGCCGCCCACGACGGTCCCGCTCGTCGACGTCCAGTTCTGGCAGTTGTCGGTTGTGGCCGAGCTGACATCGACCGAAGTGCCGGTGAACGCGCGCGTACCCGTCGGAAGTTCAGTCACCGTTTCATCGAGGTTGGGCTGGTACAAAAGGTGGCTGGCGATGAAATCGGCAGCGGTGTCGGCCACTGGCAGTGAATCGGGCCGGAACCAGCCGCGCGCGTCGCCCAAACGGCTGCCGGCTCCAGTCACGTTGTCGGACAAATAGGCGATGTAGGTGCCGGTCATGCCGTGCGCCTTGGCCAGGTTCTGGCAAATCTTGTCTGCGGTGGGGAGCGGACTGGGGCTCAGCGATCCGGGCACCGTCGTCGTCGAGGTGACGAACACGTAGTTGACCGACTTCGAGAAGGTGGCGGTCACGGTGCGCGCCGTGTCGAGTGTCACCACGCACGTGCTGGCGAGCCCGGTGCAGTCGCCGCTCCAGCCGGCAAATGACTGCGAGCTGTTCGGCGTCTCAGTCAGCGTGACCGTCGTTCCTGTGCTGAATGGCGCGGTGCACGTGCCCGTGCTGCAGCTCAACCCGACGGGCGCTGACACTACTTGCCCAGCAGCGCCAGCGACAGAGCTCACGGTCACCTTGAGCAAATAGGTCGGCGATGCGCTTAGATCTTGACGCAGCATATCGACGGTAGCCATGTCGGTTGGCCGACGCATATCAACCATCGCCAGATCGACGCCCGCCAGATCGACGCCCGCCAGATCGATGCCTAGCAAGTCTTGCGTCGCCAGGTCGGCCCGCTGCATATCGAGATGCAGCAGGTCGACCGTTCCACCATCGAGCCGGCCCCCCATATCGAGCTTCACTGCCAGCACGTACGAGCCCTTGCCAACCACCGAAACCGCGCCCTGCCCATGCGCGACGAGCGTGCCACCGCCGATCGCGTCGACGGTGACATTGACCACCCCGGTTACCGTCGCCGGCAGCGAGAGCGCCACCGACAGCGGCAAGGTGAAGCTGGCCGGCGTCGATGGTGTGCTCTTCTGCTGGTGCGACGGCTGATCGACCCCGATGACGAGCTGGTCGAGACCGCGCGCAGTGCCGGAAAGATCGACGCGTATACAGACGCCGGAATTTCCCGCGCACGGATCTTTGGCGGAGCAGCCGGCCGAAACCATCCCTGCCAGCGCAAAAGTCGAGACGACGAATAGTGTGCGCATTAGAAGCTCAGCCCAGGCAGGGTCTTGCGACCGCTCGACTCGGTACCTAACGTGACTCCGACGGCAACCGCGGCGACCACGACTGCGCTGCCGACGAGCACCCCCCAGAACCAACCCTTTTTGTAGATTGGCTTGTCGCTCGCTGGCGGCGGTGCCGTCACCGTGTCGATCGTCGGCGCGACCGGAACCTCGACGGCAGCGGCCGCCGGTGGCGGTATATCGAGGGAGGGTGCAGCCTCGGCCGGCGCGTCTTTGCCGCCGACCGGTTGCGAAGTCCTCGGGCTGGTCGGTGGCGCGGTCTCGGCGCGGTTGGCCTGCTGAATGGCTTGGGTTAGTTGTACAATGTGCTTTTGCACCTCGGCGCGGTTGCGCGCGTTGGGGCTCGCGAACAGGTACTTATTGTAAAAGCTGAGCGCGCGCTCAGCCTGGTGTTGCATCCGATATGCCTGCGCGATGTTGTAGAGGAACTCTGCGACCGGCTTGATCCGGAAGGCCGACTGCCATTTGGCGATGGCCTCGGGATACTCCTCCAGGCGGTAATGAGCCATGCCCCGCTCGTAGAGCTTGGCCGCCTCCTGTGCATCGTCGTCACTGGCCCGTGCCGCGGTCGCGGCAAAAAGAGTAAACAACATCAGTGTCAGGAGCAGCGGGCGGCGAGCGAATACTTTTCTCATCGTCGCTCTACGATATCAGCGACAACCAAGGCTTTACAAATGTTAACCGCAGGGAATTGGTCTACGCGAAATAGCGGGCTCTAACCGAGGCAGCCCGCCGGATCGGCCCCAGCAGAACTCTGTTCGACTGAACCTGATCAACCGCTGGTAGTGCAGCAACGGGCGAGTGCGTCCCTGCTAGACCGTTTGGGGCGCACCTGCGTCTCCCAGATGGAGGCTTCTCATGGTGCGTCGCGCATTGCTGTTGCTGCTCGTGGTTGGAATGGTCCGCCCTTCGTCGGCTGCTCCGTCGCCGTCGCCCGTCGCTGACAGCGACAGCATCACACGCGATCTGCAGGCCATGAACAGCGGCCAATGGGGCAAGCCGGCGCACACGTTTTCGCCCGGATCGGTCAATCAGGGTCACGCACCGCAGGCCAAGCGGACCGCGCACGGCTTCGAGATCCAGTTCAAAAATCACTCACCGGTATCGACCCCGGCGGTCTATGGCGGGCGCGTTTACACGTCGGGCGGATTCAATTCACGCGAGTTCTATGCCTTTGACGCAGCCTCCGGCGGCTCGTCGTGGGCGCTGGCGTTGAGTGACGATGGACCGTCGTCGAGCGCGTGCGCCGACGGCGTGTGCGTCTTTAACACCGAGTCGTGCACCGTGTTTGCCGTCGACGCCAAGACCGGGCGGCAGCGGTGGTCGTGGTACGTGGGCGATCCGCAGACCAGCTCGCCGAGCATCGCCAACGGCCGCGTGTTCACGTCGTATCCGGCCGGCGGTGTGGCCGGCGGCGGGTCGCGTCCACCGACGGCAACCCACGTGCTCGCCGCGTTCGACTTGCAGAGCGGCAAGGTCGCCTGGCAGGACTGGCTCGACGCCGATGTCATCTCTGCGCCAGTCGCGGTCGGCGAATTCGTCTACGTCGCGACGTTCAACGGCACGGTCATCAAGCTCGAGCAGGCCACCGGCAAGATCCGCTACGCCAGCCGGGCGCACGCGACGTCGGCGCCGGTGGTCGAGTTCGTGGCCGGCCTCGAGTCCATGTACTACACGCGCCGCGCCGACCAGGCGGCGCATGCGGACAAAGGCGCGCCGT
This sequence comes from Polyangia bacterium, assembly GCA_038325015.1. Classification (GTDB taxonomy): domain Bacteria; phylum Myxococcota_A; class Polyangia; order Palsa-1104; family Palsa-1104; genus JBBQIO01. The sequence continues at coordinate 686 of JBBQIO010000458.1, read as the reverse complement.
CGCCGGCAACAAAGCCGGCGGACGCCGAAGAGCAGATCGTGCGCACCGACCACAACGAGCCCGAGACGCGTTACACGACCAAGTCGAAAAAAGCCGCCTACCTCGACGACAAAGTGCAGGACCACTCGACGCTCAAGTCGGCGGCGATGAGTCATGACGCGGGCAACGGCTTCGGCAGCGGCGCCCCGGCGGCAGCGCAGCCGAACATGGCCAAAGGGCAGATCGGTCAGTCGAACGTGGCCACGCTGCAGCAGTTCCAGGGCTCGCGCATCCTGCATATGGCGGCGCAAAACGTGAACACGATGGGCGACGAGGTGGTCGCTACCAACCCGGAAAACGGCCAGCAGCTGTGGTCGCGCAAGCTCGAAGGCGACGTCCGGCGTGACGGTGGATTTCTCGGCACGCCTCCGGTCGCCGCGGGCAAGCATGTCGTTCTGGCGACCTTGCACGGAACCATCCTCGAGCTCGACCCGGTGACCGGCAAGACCGAGGCGACCTTCAAGATCAACGGGACGATTCGCTCGCAGCCTGTCGTCGTCGACGGCTTTATCTACGTCGGCACCGAGGAGGGGCGCCTCATCGCCATCGACACCGGCGACAAGAGTCTGACCGGTTGGCCGATGTGGGGTGGCAACGCCGCGCGCACCGGTGCGCTGGCCACGAACTGACCGCTAGCCGCTTTGCCC
>JBBQIO010000457.1:0-4115 GCA_038325015.1 Polyangia bacterium | reverse complement strand
CTTGACCTTATCGACACGTCGGCACCTTTCGAGCTAGTACCTCAATTCCCCGTGACGACGCCACCCGATCAAATGACGAACCCAGACTTTTCAACGTTATTCGGAAAGTCGCCAAACCCCTATATTTGGTTCGACTCCGATCTTCGCGTCGGGGCTATCAACGAGGGTTGCCGTCAGCTCGGCGGTCCCCGCGACGCCGTCGGTCGCACGGCGGCCGACGCGCTGCCGACGCTAGCCCGGTGCGGGTTCGCCAACCTGCTTGAGCGTGTCCATGCCACGGCGCAACCGACGGTAGAGCGAGGTCTACAGGTCGCTGTGTCACGGCCGACCGGAGACGAGGAGCTGCGTTATTTCGACTTCTCGTTCGATCCGACGTTTGCGGCCGACGGTGGCATGTCCGGCATTTTCGTCGCCGGTCGGGAGGTGACCAATGAGCGCGTCGTGGTCCCAGCGGCCGACCTGGTCAAGCTGGCGGAGCTTCAGGAGGATCGCAACGCCAGCGACTTGCGCGCGTCGATCACCGCGGCGGAGCTCGCCTATCGCTTCTTGGCGGATGCGATCCCGATTCAAGTGTGGACCGCCAACCCCGCCGGCGCGCTGACCTACGTCAACCTGCGCGTGACTGACTACTTCGCGCACAGCGCGACCCAGATGCTCGATGCCGGCTGGCAGTCGGTTTTGCATCCCGACGATTTGTCCGTGTGCCTCGAACGCTGGACGCGTTCATTGGCCACCGGTGAGCCATACGACGTCGAGTTTCGCCTGCGCCGCGCCTCCGATGAAAGCTTCCGCTGGCACGTGGCGCGCGCTCTGCCCATGCGCGACGCCTCTGGCGCGATCGTCAAATGGTACGGAACCAACAGCGATATCGACGACAACAAACGGACGGTCCGCGAGCGCGACGAGCTCATCGCCGCGCTGCAGAGCTCGAATCGTGAGCTCGATCGGTTCGCCTACGTGGCGTCCCACGATCTCAAAACGCCGCTGCGCGGCATCGGGGCGCTGGCGCAGTGGATCGAGGACGATCTCGGCGATCAGGGGACCGACGAGACGCGCAGTCATCTGAAGTTGATGCGCGCGCGGGTCGGTCGAATGGTCGCGCTCATTGACGGCGTGCTCACCTACTCCCGAACATCGAAATCGCTCGAGCCTTTGCAGGAGGTCGATACCGGGGATCTCATCGAGGTCGTCATCGACATGCTGACGCCGGGCCCCCAGGTCAAAATCTCCGTCGGGGCGAACATGCCGCGACTGCACACGTCCTATACCGCGTTTCAGCAAGTGTTTCTCAATCTCATTGGCAACGCGATCAAGCACGCGCGCCGCGCCGACGTCGAGATTCGCGTCGATGTCCGCGACACCGCGGACGAGTGGATTTTCTCCGTTGCCGACAACGGGCCGGGCATTGCGCCGCAGCATCACGAGCGAATCTGGCGGCTGTTTCAAACATTGGAGGCGCCTGGTCCGAGCGGGGGAACCGGCGTCGGTCTCTCGGTCGTCAAGCGCCACGTCGAGGCGCGCAACGGCCGCACCTGGATCGAATCGGAGCTGGGTAAGGGGGCGACGTTCTTGTTCTCATGGCCCAAGCACGAGGGTCGTTAGCGCCGAGAAGAGATCCGTTCAGTTAGCGCGCGGTCGCAGCTTGCGCCGTCGGTGGCGGCGGTACGACGCGGAGCGTGGCGGCATAGTGATCCTTGGCGTCATTGAGCGCGCGCTCCTTGGCGTCGAGCCGCGTGCGCGCTTCGGCGGCGACGCGCATCGCCTCCTGGTGCTCGTTCTCCATGTCCGCGCTCTGCTCCTTGAATCGCGCCGGATCGACGTCGACGCCGTTTCTGACCACGGCCTCGGCCGTGGTCAACTCGAGCTGCGCCTCGGCGACAGCTATGTTCCACCGCGCCGCGCCAACTTGGGCCTGGCGCCACGTGATCAACGCGCTCCGTCGCGCTTCGGCCGCCGTCAGCACCGCGTCGATGAGCGGCGTGCGTGGCTTTCCGGCCAATGACGCGGGGGCTGCGCGCTCCGCCTCGGCGCTATTGACGTCGGCCTGAGCGCTTTTGAGCGTAGCGCGCGCAACTTCAACCGCCGCCGAAGCGCGCTGTCTCAGCGCCGGATCGAGCCGGTTCCCGGCCGCCGGATCGACGTGCAACTTCACCTTGGGGCTGGCGACACAGCCGGCCGCCAAAAGACAAAGCCAGACGCATTTGCGCATGGTTCGAGCATGCACCCAGCAAGCGCGACGCACAGCATTTTTGGCTGTCAAAACGAAGGCGGTCGCACGCTTATCACCCACCCGAGAGCGCCGCGGCCGACGGCTTCAGTCAGGTGGATTCGTCACGCCGACGCCGTCCTTGCCTTTGACGAAGCCCGGCGACTTGCAGTGGAAATTGGTGGAGGCGGCGGGAGTCGAACCCGCGTCCGAAAATGCTTGCTAGCGGCCCCTACGTGCGTGTTCGGCGGATTTTTTCTTGTCGTCTGCCATGCCCACCGACAGGCCCTGCCGACGACCAGCCGATCCTGTTAGTTCGCCATCGTCGCAATCAGCGCTCGACTAGGCTAGCTCGCTAAAATGGCGCCCCATCCTGGACCGCGAAGCACTTCCAGGGGGGACGGCTCTTCACTGGTTATTAAGCAGCGAGAGCGTACGCGTTGTCGTTCGCGTTTCTACGTTCCAGGCGGATTTACGAGGTGACTGGACCCTCGGCACGCGACCTTCCAACAAGTTCACCCTCGTCGAAACCGTATCGCCCCCGTTTGACTACTGGGGGACGTTCCCGTCCCCCTCGTTGAGCGGAGCTCAACGAGCCTCCCCCCACCGCGTTTCTCGCGAGTTCGGAGCGACCGTCGCTCCGCTTCGCTTGCTACCCGCGAAATGTGCGCTCTATGGACGGTCCGGTCAAGGTCTAGGTCAGCCTCGGCCTCGGCCTCGCGCTTGGCTTTCGGCGTAGGCGAGCAGGTCTTGCTCTCGTTTTAGCAGCGTGCCGAGGAACGGGAGGGCGCCGTCTAGGTCGCTAGTGGTCAGGCCGGCTCTTCGCAGCGCGGCGATCCAGTCGATCAGCTCGCTGGTCGAGGGACGTTTGCGCAAGGATTGGATGTCGCGCAGCGCGTAGAACGCACCCAGCGCCCTTTCGAGGAGCTTGGTTTCCAGGTCGGGGTGGTGGACCCTTACAATGCGCGCCATCAGCTCGCGGTCGGGAAACTCGATGAAGTGAAACACGCAGCGGCGCAAAAAGGCGTCGGGCAGCTCCTTTTCGGCGTTTGACGTGATGATCACCACCGGCCGCTGCACAGCGACGATTTCTTCTTTGGTCTCGGATACATAAAAGCGCATCCGGTCGAGCTCGTGCAAAAGATCGTTGGGAAATTCCAAGTCGCCCTTGTCCACCTCGTCGATCAAGAGGACCACTTTGTTCGCACGACTCGCGTCCGGACTTCCGTAGTGCGCGTCGCTGGCCGCGAATGCCTCGCCCAGCGGGCCGAGCTTGATGTAGCGCTTGATGTCGCGGACGTCACCCTCGCCGAAGCGCGAGTCGTAGAGCCGCGCGACGGTGTCGTAAATGTACAGGCCGTCCTGGGCGCGCGTCGTCGACTTGATCGGCCAATGAATCAGGCGCGTGCCGAGATCGGCGGCAACCGCCTCGGCGAGCATGGTCTTGCCGGTGCCCGGCTCGCCGCGAATCAAGAGCGGGCGTTCGAGCGCCAGGGCGCAGTTGACCGCCGCCTCCAGCGACGACGAAGTCAGGTAACCAGCGGTGCCGCGAAAGCGTCGGAATTCAGTGCCAGTCATGGAAGCGGAACGCTAGCACGGCTCGCGCTATCATCCGTTCGTGAAGACATGGCTGCTGGCGATCGTAGTGGGAATTTTTTCGGCGCGGGCGAGGGCCGATGACGCGGCTTTTTCGGTGTCCCTGCGGGCGGACGTACCGGCCGGCGAAAAGCCCGCGGTCGTGGTCACCGCGCGTCAGCGGCTGAGCGCCGTGTCGCTGGTCGTTGTGCGGCACAGCGACGGCAAGCACTTCGACGCGCGTCACCCGGGTGGGCTAGCCGCGGGGCAGACCGCGGCGCTGGAATTCGGCGATGGGCAACCCGGCCATGTGCAGTGGCAGGGCACGCTCGAA
>JBBQIO010000456.1:0-4117 GCA_038325015.1 Polyangia bacterium | reverse complement strand
GCCAGCGGCTCGCGGGCAACCCGACGCAGCGATGCAGACGTGCCGCGCCACAGCTCGACGGCGTGCGCGCCGACGCGCACGAATTCCGCTTGCCTGAAGCGATCAAGCGGCCACACGGTCGACCTCCAGCATGGTCGTCAGACCGGCCGAGACCGCCTCGAGCGCCTGCTCGCGCAAGCTCCGCCAACCGGAAAGCACCGCCTCGGCCTGGATGTCGGCCTGCGGCGCCCGGCGCGCGATCATCCCTTTCAGCGCGGGCGTCATGATGAGCAGCTCGCCCAGCGCGAAGCGCCCTGAATAGCCCGTGCCGCGGCACGCTGCGCAGCCCGACGCGGCAGCGCACTGGGAACACAGCCGGCGCAACAGGCGCTGGGCCAGTACGCCATTGATCGCCGAGCCGAAAGTGTAGGAATCGATACCGAATTGCTCGAAGCGGCCGACCACATCGAACACCGTGTTCGCGTGAACGGTCGTGAACACCAAGTGGCCGGTCAGCGCCGATTGGACCGCGATCTGTGCCGTTTCCGCATCGCGAATTTCCCCAACGAGGATCTTGTCGGGGTCGTGACGAAGGATCGAGCGCAGGCCACGCGCGAAGGTCAGGCCCTTCTTCTCGTTGACGGGAATCTGCAGCACGCCCGACAGCTGGTACTCGACCGGGTCTTCGATCGTGATGATCTTGTCGCGCGACTCGTGCGTCTCGGCAATGGCGGCGTAGAGCGTCGTCGTCTTGCCCGAGCCGGTGGGGCCGGTGACGAGCAGCATGCCGTGCGGCTTCCTGCACAGCGCACGCAGCGCCGTTTGCATGGGCAGGTCGAAGCCGAGCTTGGCCAGGGTCAGCCCGGCGAGGCTTTGCGCCAGGTGCTGGCGATCGAGAATGCGCAACACCGCGTCTTCACCGTGGATGCTCGGCATGATGGAGACGCGCACGTCGATGCTTCGCCCCTGGTAGACGATCTGCAGGCGCCCGTCCTGCGGCACGCGGCGCTCGGCGATGTCGAGCTGCGCCATCACCTTGATGCGGCTGATTGAATGCACGGCGAGCTGGGGCGACTCGACGCGGCGCACCGGCGTGAGCACGCCGTCGATGCGGAACTTGACGGTCATGCCGCCAGGGTCGCTTTCGAGGTGCACATCGGAGGCGCCGGTTTTCAGCGCGTCGTAGAGCGTGGAGTTGACGAGGCGGATCGCCGGGCTGGCGTCGGCGCCGATCGACTGGAGGCTGAGCGATTCGCCCGTCAGCACCAGCGGCGTTGCCATCGAATCGCCATTGGCACCATCGGCCGCGCCGAGCGCCGACATGCCGACCTCGCTGTGGGTGAGCCAGTCGTCGAACGACTCCGTTCCGGCCACACGCAGGTCGAACCGACCGTAGCGTGTGGCGGCCCAGGCAAGGAGGTCGGTGTCGCGAGGGTCGGTGACGACGAGCACAAGCGCCTCGCCCTCGGAGAACAATGCGCATCGACGCCGCGCCGCGACGGCGAACGGCAGCGCATCGAAGCGCGGAGTCATGGCTTGCAATGCTGTGAGCGACAGCTCGGGGATGCCGAGCGCCAGGGCGAGCGAATCAGCAGCCGACGCCGTCGAAGATGCCTGCGCGTGAAGCCCAATACCCATCGTCGTCACTGAATCGCCGAGGCCAGCTCGAAGATCGGCAGGTACATCAGCACGACGACGATGCCGACGCCGACGCCGATCAGCACCATGACCACTGGCTCCAGCGTGCGCATCGTCCGCTCGAGGGAACGCGAAACCTCCGCCTCGTGAAAGTGGGCGATGCGAGTCAGCACCGCGCCGAGGTCGCCGGTGCGCTCGCCGGCGAGGAGCAGCTGCTCGGCGACCGGCGTGGCCATTCCGGCGCGAGCGTGCGCCTGGGCCGGTGAAAGTCCCTGGCGAACAGCCTGTTCGACGGCGTCGCCTCCCGACCGGAGACCGATCGGCAGCAGGCCGTTGGCCAGCCCCAACGCGCTCGCCAGCGGAATTCCGCCTTCGACCAGCATCCCCGTGGCGCGGTACCAGCGGGCCAGAAAATACGTGCGCAGCCGGCTGCGCAGCGGACCCCATTCGAGAACGTGGCGAGCCGCTGCGGCACGCGAAGCCGGCGTCGCCAGCACTGCGATCATTGCCGTCCCAAGCAGCGCGCCGCCAGCCAGCCACCAGGTGCCGTTCGAGCGCAGGAACTCGCCCCAAGCGACCATCATCCTGGCCGACCACGGCAGCGTGCCGTTCATGCCTTCGAAGACGCGCGCGAAGCGCGGCATCACATAAAACAGGAGAAACAGCAGCACCAGGCCGCCCACGCCGACGAGCAGCAAGGGATAGATCGCGGTCGAGACGACCCGGTGCCGCACCTCGGCGACACGGCGCTCGTGCTCCAGGAAGCGACTGAGCGTTTGCGGAAGATCCGAGGTGAGCTCCGAAGCGCGTACCAGCGCGACCAGGAGGTCGGGGAACGCGCCGCTCTCGGCCAACGCTTCCGAGAGCGCCTTGCCTTCGCGAAGGCGTCGCTCAAGGTCCTGGACGACCGCTGCGGCGGAATCGGCGCCGAGGCCACGGCGCAAGGTTTCGAGCGCCTCGACGACGCTGAGGCCGGCGGTGAGGAGATCGCGGAGTTGTTCGACGAAGACCGCGATGTCGAGCCGGCCTCGCCGCGGGCCAGCGCGGCCGAAGGCCTCCCCGAGGCGCGCGTGTGGTGCACTCGCCGACAGCACCGAGTAGCCTCGAAGTGCGGCTTGCACGCTCGCCTCTTGCGCGCTCGTGGCCTCGAACGACACGGTCTGCGGCGCGCCGCGGCCCGACACCACCTGGAGGTCAATTCGCATCGGGACCGGACTGCAGAAATCGGAGGAATGAGCTAGCGGCCAGTATCCCAGACGCTGATGTCGGCATCGAGCCCGGAGCCGCCTCGTTGGCCGTCCTTGCCGAGCGACTGGAGCTCGAACTCGTGGCTGCCCTCGCCGGGCGCACGAAAGATGTAAGGTCGGCCCCAGGGATCAGGCGGCACGTTCTTCGATAGATAGGGCCCGGACCATTTCGGCTCTTCCGGCGGGCGCTCGACCAAGGCTCTCAACCCCTGTTCGGTGCTCGGGTAGTGGCCGACATCGAGCCGATAGGCGCCAAGCGCCTTTTCGAACGAATCTAACTGTGCGCGTGTAGCCTTGACTTCACTCTTGCCTACTTGATCGAAGTAGCGCGGCGCTACGTAGCTGGCGAGGAGTCCGATGATGACCATCACTACAAGCAGTTCGAGCAGCGTGAACCCTCGGCACCTTCGCCTTTTAAGCGAAATATACGAAATATCCTTCATACCGCGGCCCTAGACAAACTCGAAGCCGACAAGCAACGAATGCCCGTTTGGATCCCAAAAGACCTCATTTTGCTCTATGTCGTCGGAATGAACGCCTATGCTTGCAACGCGCTTCATTTCAAACTTATTGTTGCGCTCGATGTATATCCGGAGGTTTTCTTCAAGCTTAGAGGTTGCTCGAAACAAAGCCGAAGCTCGCAGCTTTCTTTGCTCTAAGAGTTTATCTTCCCGAATATCAACAAATACGTCTTGATCGCCTAGTTTAATATATAGACCATAGCTGAGATCCTCGGCATCGCCGTCTACCGCGTAACTTCCCAGAATGCCGTATACTACTGGATTCATTTCTCTTGCCTTCCTTGTATCTCCTTTGTAGGCTCTATAGCCATAGTAAATTGTAAGCAAGGCAAACAAAAACCAAATAGGTATACCGAGTCGCAGGAAAATCCCGAATAATATGAAATTAATTAGCGCGTAAATTAGATTGCGGTTCATTGTCGGCAAGTGCAATCGTCGCTTAAGTTGTTTATCACAGTAGTCGGGATCGCACCGTAAATTCCGCTGACGGCTCCCCTGAAGCCGTTATATATCCAACCTCCATTACTCATCGCATTATTCAGCCAAGGGCTTACCGCCACGTAGTTCCATCCCGCGTTAGAGCCGCCAAGAGATTGTGGGGTGAACCAATGATGGAGTTCGTATTCGCCTTTGTAGCCCCCCACAGTTCTACTCCACATCCGTTGTACAGATGACCACTTCCGTTCATCCACGAACAGTCGTTGCAAGCCTAACTCTAGATTCCCAGCCTTC
>JBBQIO010000455.1:0-4121 GCA_038325015.1 Polyangia bacterium | reverse complement strand
AGCTCCATCCGCCGGAACACAAACGCGCGATCAAAGCTCCGAAACACAAACGCGCGATCAAAGCTCCAAACACAAACGCGCGATCAAAGCTCCGAAACACAAACGCGCGATCAAAGCTCCGGAACACAAACGCGAACGCGCGATCAAAGCTCCGAAACACAAACGCGCGATCAAAGCTCCGAAACGCGCGCGAGAAACGCGCGGTGGGGGGGAGGCTCGTTCAGCTCCGCTGAACGAGGGGGGGACGGGCACGTCCCCCCTGTAAGTAGTGGAGCTGATCGGGATCGAACCGACGACCTCCGCAATGCCATTGCGGCGCTCTCCCAGCTGAGCTACAGCCCCTCGTGAAACTTGCTTCTAGTGTGCGCCCTCGCCCTGGGCGACCTCGCCGACCTCTGCGTCTGGTGCTTCGTAATCACTGACTTCCGGCTGCACACCGCGCTGCGCGCCGTACGAGTTGTCGTACGACTGTACCGAATCGGCAACGATCCGCGCATCGACGTCGCGCAGCTCTTCATAGATGCGGCGCCCATCTTCTGATAGCTCGAGCGCGCCCTTGTCGACCAAACCGACGAGAATCTCACCCAGGCGCCCCAAGAGGCGCGAGCGCTCGCGGGTCAACAGCGCTAGGTCGACGCGCAGTCGGCCGGCTTGCGACGAGCGCACCACGACCTCGCGCAGCGTGGACAGCCCACTTTGGGCGATCCGCCACACGGCGTCGATCTGACGGCGAAGCTCGTCTTTGCTGTCGCTCACGGCGCACTTCATTAGTCCGACGGCGACTCTACGTCAACGAAAAACCATGCCCGGTCTTCCAGCTAAGCTCGCTTGACACCACAACCGGGCGCCCGTTCTAATCTGCGAAGATGCCCAAATTCTCTTTTGCGTTCGGCAGCGGAGGTACGCGGTTGGCACGCGCGTCGCTGCTCCTCTTTGGTGTCGTTGGTGTGCCCTTTTTTGCGATCGGCTGCGGCGAGCCGACGCCCTCGGTTACCACCGGTCCCCCGACGGTAGCCCGCGGCACCTTCACGGGTAGCAAGATCCGGACGTTCACCGACACTTATGCGGTCACCGCGTTGGCCGACGGCGGCTCGACGTTGTGGGTCGGCTCGCCGCACGGCCTGTTGAAGTGGGATTTGACTGGCGCGCAGAGTCACTACACCGTCGTCGGTGCCGCCGATGGTCTGCCGGCCGATCGCATCAACGCCGTCGCCGTCGACCCCAAGGGTGCAGTGTGGGTCGCCACGGCCAAAGGGCTGAGCCACGGCAGCAATGCCCGCTGGCAGAACCTGCCGGCGCCTCCAGTCGGCGATTTTGTCACGGGCTTGGTGCCTACGCTCGACGGGACCAGCCTGTGGGTGGGCGGCGCCGAAGGGCTGGCCCACCTGCGCGGCAACAAGTGGGATCGCTACCTGTCAGACGTCCCCGTCACCGCGTTGATGGCCGATCCCAGGGGCGGATTGTGGGTCGGAACCAGCGGTCACGGCGTCCTCCGCATCACGCGCAGCGGCGACACCATCGAAGCGTATGGCGCGTCCGAAGGGTGCGACGTCGACAACGTCCGCGGGATCACCCTCATCGGGGATCATCTCTTGGTGATTGGCGACGGGCCGGGCGGGGCGCGTGCGGCGCTGTTCGATGGCGCGCGCTTTTGGTCTTATCAGGTCGGCGGACCGCAGCTCCTCGAATGGACGGTGCTCGGCGGCACGCGCACGTTCGTCGGGGGCGGCAACGCGATCTTCGGCGTCGAAGAGGCGCGCCTCAACGCCGACGGCGACCGCCCGCCGGCGAGCGCGACGCAGGTGACCTTCACGGCCCGCCCTCCGGTGGGCGGCGGCACGCGATCGCAGCCGCTGACAGTCGGTATGGTCGGGGCCAAGCTCGGCACCTCGCCAGCGGCCGCGCACGGAAAGGTCAGCGGCTCGGCACCGATCTTGATCACGCGTGACGAGGGAATCAAATTGCCCGACGGGGTGACGGTGGTCGGCTCGTCGGCGCGCGGCATCCTGGTCGGGACGCGCTTCGTCGGCACCGAGCGCATCGAGAACGGCGTGGTCCGCCATTTCCGCGCCTCCGATTTGACCACCGGGGCCGAACGCATCACCGTGGCGTGCTCGCACGAAGGCGGCGACGAGTGCTTCTTGGCGACGGGCGGCGGGCGCGCCTGGCGCTTCGATGGCCAGTCGTTTGAGCTGGCGCAGGTCGATCCCGAGCCGCGGTCGCGCGTGCTCGCGGTAGTCAGTGATCCGGGGGGCAAGGTGCTGGCCATCCATCGCGGCGGCGGCGATCCGCACCTGCGCGTGTCGACGGTCAACGACGGCCACTGGGCGCCGATCGCGCTGCAGACGGTCAAGGTGCCGGTGGGCGTGCCCGACCTGAACTTCGCGCGTTTTTCGCCGACCGGCCATCTCTGGCTCGGACTTCGCTTTTACGACAAAGAGCTCGATCCAGTCGACTACGGCGCAGCCGAGGTTACGCTCGACACCGGCGCGACGATCTATCACCGGCAGGATAGCGACGAAGGGCTGGATCTGCCCAACGACACGACGTCGGTGTACTTCAAGTCCGAGACCGAGACCTGGTTCGCCACGCGCTCCGGCGCGGTGCGCGTACAGGGCGACGCGGTGCGGGTGTTCACCGAGAACGACAATCTGCAGGACGAGCTCATCGCCGACATCGGGCCCGGGCCGAACAACGAGGTCTGGGTGGCGTCGCGCCACGGCACCGGCCGCTACGATGGCAAGGCCTGGACATTTCCCAAGCTCGGTCCGTTCTATCTGGCATCAACCTCGCTCGGCCACGACGATCTCGGCCACGTCTTTATCGGCACCGATAAGGGGCTGTTCTGCGTCGGCGACTGTCCGCCCTATGCCATCGACGCGCATTTTGGCCTGCTCGACGACGCCGTGCTGCACATGGCGGTCGACGCACGCGGTCGAGTTTGGGTGCTCGGCGAGCACGGCATCTGCATCGTCGAGCGGTAGCGCTGCCGTAACGCGCGGCGTGACCGGTCTCCGGTCCGATTTTCGAGATCGTTTTGCGGAGGACGGAACCTGCTCTTGGGCCTCTAACTTTTTACTTTGGCGCAATGGTGATACAGCGCCGCAATGGGGCTGATACTGTGCGTTTTCGTACTGCCGATTTGCGTCGTTGTCGTCCTTAAACGGCGGCGCCGACACGCCAATGTAGCCGTGCCGCTGCTGCTCGCAGTCTATGTGCTCGCGAGCGCCGCGTGGACCATGCGCAGCGTCATCCGATCATTGGCCGGAGCAGCCAACGTCGAGCCAGCCACCAAAGCTTCGCTACTGGCCATTGGTTTCTCCGAATTTCTCAACAGCGCGGCGTTGGGATTGATCATCCATATTCCTCTTCTGTTCGCCGCCTACCTCCTCGACCGCAAGCTCCTAGCCCCCGCCGTTGACAGCGCCGCGTCGCTACGTTAAGGACTCAGGCGAAAATTCTGCGGCCCCAAAAGGCCATTTCCGACGATCCCAAGGAGCACATGTCACGCTCATTCCGCTTCGTTTTCGCTGCGCTCCTCCCGCTCTCCGCGCTTGTGTTTTACGCCTGTAAAGACAAGCCGGCCGACGCGCCCGTCGTCCAGGTTCCGGCGACTGCACCCGTCGCCGCGGCGCCCGTCGTACCGGCAGCTCCCATCGCGGTCGGCCCCAAAGGCTCGGTCACCGGCAAAGTCGCCTTCACCGGCAAAGCGCCGGAGATGGACGAGCTCAAGCGCGGCGTCGACCCGGTCTGCGCCAAGGACAAAATGAAAGACGAGCTGGTGGTGGTCAATCCCAACCACACGCTGCGCAACACGCTCGTCTACATTGTCGGCGCACCTGCCGCAGCGCCGCCGACCGTGCCCGTCGAGCTGACGCAGACTTCGTGCATGTACCGTCCCCGCGTGCAGGGCATGGTCGCCGGTCAGACGCTGATCATCAAGAACGCCGACCCGACGCTGCACAATGTCCACACCTATCGCGGCACCTCGACGGTATTCAACATCGCGCAGGTGCCGGGCACGCCGGACATCCAGAAAGTCTTCAAAGACAACGGCGCGCTGCTCAAGCTCAAATGCGACGTGCATCAGTGGATGACCGGCTACGTGTGGATCCAGAACA
>JBBQIO010000454.1:0-4125 GCA_038325015.1 Polyangia bacterium | reverse complement strand
AAGTCGAAAACAAATACCGCGCGGTCAAAAAGGAGTACGCCGCGTTCGCGCAAAAATACGGCGGAGTTCTCGACGACAAATGGACCGCGGTGGCCAACGAGATCACGTTCGGCCAGGGGAATCGATTGCAGCGCACCGACCAGCTGCTCGATCAGCTGCGCCGCGACATGACGCGCATTCGCCAGGGTCATGGCGAATAAGAGCACCGGCCCTAATCCCGCCGAGCTGACCGCCTTCGTCCTCGAAAATCGTCGGCTCAGCGGAGCCAATTTTCTGCTCCGCTTGGGCGGTTGTGGCGCGCTCGAGGGCGCGCGGCCGGGGCAGTTCGTCATGGTGCGTGGCGCCTGGGGCCGCGACCCGCTTTTGCCGCGCGCGTTTTCGATCTTGCGCGTGCGCCCGACGGGCGAGGGCGAGTGCGATCTGTTGGTCAAGGCGATGGGGCGCGGCACGGCGCTCCTGGCTGCTGCGCGCCCGGCCGATCCGCTGTACCTGCTTGGGCCGCTCGGTCAGCCGTTCGCCGCGCCTCAGGTCGATCGCCGCGATCTGCTGGTCGCCGGCGGTGTCGGCTTGGCGCCGCTCCTATGGCACGCCGAAGAGGCGCATCGCGTCGGCGCCACGGTCGAGCTTTTTTACGGCGCCAGAAGCGCCAACGACCTGGTGCTGCTCGACGACATCGCGGCGGCCGGCTGCGTGCTGCACATCGCCACCGAAGATGGATCGCGCGGCCATCGGGGCCGGGTCACGGCACTCCTCGAAGAGCGGCTCCTGGCCACGGCGGCCGACGTGGTCTTGACCTGCGGGCCGAACGCGATGATGCGTGCAGTGGTCGCGATCGCGCGCCAACACAGCAGGCCGACCTTCGTTTCGGTCGAGGGCGAGATGGCATGCGGCATTGGTGCCTGCTTGGGTTGTGCAGTACCAATCCACGGAGAACAGGCCGGGCGATTCGCCGGTCGCCGCTTTGCCTATGCCTGCGTCGACGGCCCGGTGTTCGCCGCCGACGAGATCGAGATTCCGTGACGCCGTCGCTCAACGTGCAGTTCGGTGCGCTGGCCTGCGTCTCGCCGATCTGGACTGCGTCGGGGACGTTCGGTTACGCCCGCGAGTTCGCCGACCACCTGGAGCTGGCCGCGCTCGGCGGCGTGGTCACCAAGGGCATCTCGCCCTTGCCGCGGGGCGGCAATCCGCTGCCGCGAATCTGCGAGACCGCCTCGGGAATGATCAACTCGATCGGCCTGGAGAACGTCGGTGTCCAGGGCTTCGCCGAAAAGAAATTGCCGTTTTTGCGTCAGACCGGCACCCACGTGGTGGTCAACTTCTTCGGCGAGACGTTCGACGAATACGTCGCCTGCGGCGCGGCGCTTGACGCGCTCGACGGCGTGTCCGCGCTCGAGATGAACGTCTCGTGCCCCAACGTAAAAAAGGGCGGCGTCGAGTTCGGCACCGATCCCACGGTGCTGCAGGAGCTGGTGCGCGTGTGTCGCGCGGCGATTAAAAAGCCGCTCTTGGTCAAGCTCACGCCCAACACAGGCGACGTGGTCGGGCTGGCCCGCGCGGCGGTCGACGGCGGCGCCGACGGGCTGTCGATCATCAACACGATCTCGGCGATGGCCATCGACGCGCGGCGCCGCCAACCGCGCATCGCCACCGTCTTCGGCGGACTGTCCGGTCCCGCGATCAAGCCTGTCGCGCTGCGCATGGTGCATCTAGTCCATCGTGCGCTGCCCACGGTTCCGATCTCGGGGATGGGCGGCGTGGCGTCCGGTGAAGACGTTGTCGAGTTCATGCTCGCCGGCGCGACCACGGTTCAGGTGGGCACGCTGAGCTTCGCCGAGCCCAGCGCCGCCGCGCGCATCGCCCGCGAGCTCGTGCAGTTTCTCGTCGAGGAGGGGGTCGACGACGTCGCCAGCCTGATCGGCGCATTGCGCGACAAGGGGCAAGTCCAAGCTCACACGAATCCCCTCGCGGAGGCACGCCGTTGAAGAAGATCGAAGCGATCATCAAGCCGTTCAAGCTCGACGAGGTCAAAGACGCATTGAGCGAGATTGGCGTGCAGGGCATGACCGTCACCGAAGTCAAAGGCTTCGGTCGCACCGGCGGAAAAAAAGAGGTCTATCGCGGCTCGGCCTACGTCGTGGACTTCGTGCCCAAGGTCAAGCTCGAGATCATCGTCAAGGACGACCTCGTCCATCAGGTCATCGAGACCATCTCGCTGGCGGCCAAGACCGGAAAGATTGGCGATGGCAAAATTTTCGTCTTCCCCGTCGACGAAGTGATTCGCATCCGCACCGGTGAAAAGGGCGAGGACGCGATTTGACGTAAGCCGGACTGGGCCGCGGGCGAAATTCAACTGCGCTCTGCGGCAAAATAGCCGGCGTGCGACATTTCGTGGCGAAAGCCGAACGGCGCAAATTGACCCGGTTCGCCCTCTTACCGTAAGCTCGACGGATGAACGCCCGCTCTCCTTGGCGTGAGCGCGTTGCGGCCCAGCTGCTTCGCTGGGCTCCCAAAGCGACGTTTTCGTCCGGCGTGGGCTGGCTGGCGCGGCGCCGCGTGCCGCGGTCGCTGCGGCCCGCAGTCTACGGCGGGTTTGCCCGCGCGGTCGGCGCCGACCTGAGCGCGCTCGACCGGCCGCTCGACGCGTTCGAGCGCTTCGACGATTTTTTCACCCGTCCGTTGGCCCCTGGCGCGCGGCCGATCGACCCGGTCGCAGAGGTGGTCAGCCCGGTCGACGGCGTGGTCTCCGAGCATGGCCTGGCCGACGGCGGTCGCCTCATTCAGGCCAAGGGCCTCGACTACACCTTGGCCGGTCTTTTGGCCGACCCCGATGAAGCGCGCTTCTTCGAGGGTGGCGCCTACCTGACCATCTACCTGGCGCCGCGCGATTATCACCGGATTCACGCACCAGTCTCCGGCAGCGTGATCGGCTGCCGTCATATTCCGGGCGCGTTTTTTCCGGTCAACCCCCTGTCGGTTCGCCATGTCGCTGGCCTGTTTGCCCTCAACGAGCGGCTGGTCACCTATTTCGACAGCGATGTCGGTCGTGTCGCGCTGGTCAAAGTCGCCGCCACCGGGGTGGGCAACATCACGGTCCGCTACGACGACACGGTCTTCACGCACCGCAGCGGCACCATCGGGCGCCGCGGCTCGGTGGCTCGCTATACGCCGCCGCAGCCGATTGCCCGCGCCGACGAGCTGGCCATGTTTCATCTCGGCTCGACCGTGGTGCTTTTGTTCGAGCCTGGCCGGGTCGGCCTCGACGTCGTCACCGGACAAAAAGTGCGCGTGGGTGAGCGACTTGGCACGGCGCCGCCCGAAGCAGGAGCCGTCGCTTAGTGGCCGCAGCACCTGGCACTGGGCATGCGGGTGACATCGCGTTTTCCGAGCGCGAATTGTCCGAAATGGCGGCGGATCTGATGAATCCGATCGCCGCGGTGGCACCCGAGCCCAACCAGACAGAGCGCAGCATTCCGGCGTTTCGCGATGCAGTCGCCGACGATCTGGTCGACCAAGCGTTCGAAAACGGCGGGCATGCCGAAGGCTTGGTCACGGCGCCGCCGTCGTTGGCCAACGACCCGGGCGAGGCCGACGAGCCATCGCACTCGGGGCCGATCTTGGGCTTGCTGGCCGCGGTGACGCATGTCCCGAGCGCGCTCGTTCCGGAGCCCGCCCGCCCGGTGCCCACGCCGCGCCCACCGGATCCGGTGTCGGCGCTGGCCGCTCTGGTGCGCGCCGTCGTCCCCCGGACCAGCACGCTCAAGCCGCCGGCCATCGAGGACGTCGACAGCGGCGCGGCCTGGCTGACCAGCACGCACGATTCGTCGCCCACCATCTTGGCCAAAGAAGAGTCGGACGGCATGGAGCTGGGCGGCGACGAAATCGAGGAGATGACGAGCGAGGATGCGCCGACCGAGCCGGCTCCTCCGTCTCCCTCTGTGGCTGTGGCTGCGGTGGCACCGCCCTTGCCCGTCGCCGCTCCGCCCTTGCCGGCCGCTCCGCCCACGACTCCCAACGGCAACGGCGCCGCACCGCCGCCCACCCCGGCGTCTGGGGCCGCTCCTTCGGCGCTGCACAAGCCTCCGCCGGCGCCGGCCAACGACCCGCTGCCGCCCCGCCGCAAACGCC
>JBBQIO010000453.1:0-4125 GCA_038325015.1 Polyangia bacterium | reverse complement strand
CTCAACTCACGGGGCCGGAATTGAATTAGAAGGGAACAATGGGACGATTAATTTAATTAACACTAACATGGACACCAGCTTCGGCGGCAAGGACGTCTTTTGTGGTGGTGCGAGTGCGCCCTTCGGCGCGGGAGTGGTTGGGAGCGGCAATTATCGCGCAACTCCAGGTACACCGATTGTTTGCTCTCAGTGTAAGAACTGCCCCTTCCAATAGCGTCGGTCAGTCGGTCACGAATAAATAGGCCGTGCACTCCTCGTCGTCGATTCCGTCGCCGGTTACTACTGGCTTGGCTCGTCCCAGGGTGCCGTAGGCGCACGAAATGCCGATTTCGTCTTTCGCTGTGACCGCTATTGGCTTCTCCAGCACGAACAGCTGCTGATTGTAAAAATGCCAATGGTCGAAGTTGGCTAGGCAGGTCTCCCGCTTTTCGTGGCCGATCGTCAGACGCATGGTGTCGCCGCGGATGTGCATTCTCGGGGCGACAGCAACGATGTGTCCCGCTTTGATATTTTGGCGATTTTCAATGGCCACGTATCGCTCGCCCGGAGCCAGAACGCCGGTCGCCTTGACCACCTCGACGCGCGCCTCTTTGACCTGGTCGTCGAATTCCAGCCCCACATCGGTCGACGTCTCGAAGGCACCGCCGGGCAGCGAAATATTGTAATGAATTTGCAGGACCATCTTTTTGCCGGCCAGTACGCGAACCCCGGTTCCGGTCGGCATGCGCAGGACCGGCGTCGGCCAGCTCCAACTCGCTATCAACCGTGCCCCGTCGGCCCGCGCGCTCCCGAAGCAGGCATAGCCCACCGTCGCGTCTTGCCCGTCGAGCGCCTGCGCCTGCTCTTGCCCCGCGACCGAATCGAGCGCGAACAGCGTCACCTGCGCCACTCCACGCGGATCCTTCGACTCGACGCGGATCGCCGACATCAGCCGATCGCGGTCGAGCTTGGGATCGGCGATAAAACAGCGATATCCACCCGGGCCGATTCCGGGGTGGTAAACGCCTCCGGTCCCAATCGTTGCATCTGCGCGAAAAGGCGCTGCTTCAATCGGGGACTGTGAATACACCGCCGTTTTCTCACCCTCGGGCGCCCCACTCTCTTGCCATTTGGCGATCGTCGCGATCTCCTCGGTCGACAGCCAGCGCGCATCTCGCCAGCGATTGCACAACCCGGTGTCGTCGACCCCCCAAGGCGGCATTTGCCGGGTCTGCACCGAGAGCCGGATGGGCTGCGCATAGGTGCGTGCACCGGCATAGTCATCGAATCGCGGCAGCGCCCCGACCCCGTCGGGCCGATGACATTCGCCGCACCGACGGGCCAGGATCGGCGCTACGTCTCGTTGATAGGTCGGTCGTCGCGCGCTACACGCCGCGACCGCCGCGGCCATCGACAAGAGCGCTGGCAAAACCGATCGCATCGTTTGGTCAATGTATACTGCTCGCGATGAAGTGGCTGGCACGCGCGCTGTTGTCGGCGGCGATCTTGACCGTACCCGGCTACTTTGTACTCGATCTATCGGGGCGCATCCCGCCGCCGCTCCGCGACCTGCCGTGGCCGTTCGCTCTTTTTCCAATGGTGATGGCGATGGTGGCGCTCAACCTCGTCACCGCGCGCACCCCCTATCTGCGCGCCGCCTGTCTCATCATTGGAATCGGTGCCCCTTTCGCGATCGGCAAGCTGGCCCACGCGCGATATCAGCTTCCGCCTGCGTCGGCCACAACCGAGCTCGGAGCGCCGCTTCCCGATATTGCGCTCCATGACGATTCTGGCGCCGCGGTACGCCTCCGCGCGCTCACCGGCCGCCCGACGCTGCTCATCTGGTTTCGCGGCAGCTGGTGCCCCTATTGCCGGAAGCAGCTGGCCGAGCTGGCGGCCGAGCTCACTCACTACTCGCCCGCCGATCTCCAAATCGTCGCTGTCGCCGCCGACCCGCCCGAGCCGCTGCGCCTGCTCAAGCAGCAATTGGCTCTCCCCTTCACTCTACTTTCCGACCCCGAGCGGCAGCTCGTCAATCGCTGCGAGCTCGGCCACTGTGCAGCCATCCTCGACTCGACCGGGATCATTCGCTGGGCCGTAGTGTCGGGCAACTGGGATAAAAGTCTGCCGGCACAGGCCCTCCTGCAAAGGACCTATCGCCAGCGATAAACGACCAGCCAGTCTAAAATTTGAGCTTCTTGAAGACGTGACCATCTTTCGGGATGGTCAATGTGTAGGTCTCGTGAATGCCGGCGTCTTCGTTGACCAAGGTCAGTGTGACTTTTCCGGCTGGGACGCGGACGCCGAGCATGGGCGTGTCGCCCATTTTTTTCTTGCCGATGAACACCTCGGTGTAGGGCCGCGTGTCAAAATCCAAGATGCCGTAGCCGCCGGTCGAGACTTCGGCCGAAGTCGTCGGATTTTTCGGCGGGCGCGGCTTCAGCGTCGGCGGCGTGTCGACCGGTTTGACGGCCACCTCGGGCGTGACCGGCGGCTTTTCCACGACCGCAGGCTTGACCTCGACGGGAGCCACCGGCGGCGGCACGACGACCGCCACCTGCACCGGCGGCGGCACGACAACGGGCACAGGTCGAGTAAACCGCCAGACACCAAACCCCGCCAAAAGCACGAGGGCCGCCGTGCCCGCGATAATCAGGCCGCGCCGCGCAGGCCTTTGCACAGTGACCGGCGTCGCCGACGGCTGACTGCCCCGCCCACTGCGCGACGAGGATGAATGGCGCTGCCCGGGATTGCTGCGCGAGCCGGTCTCGACGCGGCCCGATCCGCTGGTCAGCGCGTCATCGGCGGCGCGCTCCTCGGCAAACAGCTGCGACATCACCTTGCCGATATCGGTGGCGTCGACCTTTTGCTCTTTGGCGCGCAGGTATTCGCGCAGATCGTCGCGCATGTCGGCGGCGGACATGTAGCGCTTGGCCTGATCGCGCTGCAGCGCCTTCATCACGATGTCCTGCAACCCGAGATCGATCGGCTCAGAGGGGCCGCCCGGCGGCGGAATCTGGCCGAGCAGAATCTCGACGATGATCGCGGTGTCGGTCGGTCCGTCGAAGAGCTGCCGGTGCGACAAGAGCTCCCACAGGACGATGCCGGCGGCGAAGACGTCGGTCTGTCGATCGACCGGTGCAGTGGCTCTGCACTGCTCGGGCGACATATAGGCGATCTTGCCCTTGATGGTGCCGATCTTGGTTTCGTGGCGCGTCGGCGCTTCGACGTGGGCTACGCCGAAATCGATCACCTTCACCGTGCCGGTGTAGGTGATCATGATGTTCGACGGCGTGAAGTCTCGGTGCACAAGGCCCATCAGGGCGCCGTTGTCGCCGCGCAGCTCGTGCGCGTAATGAAGTCCGTCGAGCGCATACTCCATCACGCGCGCCCAAAAATGGGGCGGCACGCTCTTGCCGCGCTCGATTAGCTTTTTTTCCAGCGCCCGCAGCGTCTGGCCGCGCAGATACTCCATGGCCATGAAGTAGCTGTCGTCGACCTCGCCCAGGTCGCTGATCACGACAACGTTGGGATGGTCGAGCCGGGCCGCAACGTGCGCCTCGTCGATGAACATGTCGACCAGGTGGTCGTCTTTGACTAGATCGCGACGGATGCGCTTGACGACGACCAGCTTGTTGAAGCCCTGCGCGCCCAGCTTGCGGGCCAAGAAAATATCGGCCATGCCGCCCGAGGTCAGCGGCTTGATGACCTCGTAGTCGCCATAGCGCTCACCTTCGGCCGGCGGCGGGCCCGCCGCCTGATTTTGCAATGCTTGTTGCTCGCGGTCGGAGCTCACGGAGTCGTCCTCATGGATACTGATCTCGGTTCCTGTTCATGGTACCATCGATGCCACAAAATGGCGTATACACTCCGATTGTTGCTCCTGCCGGCGGTGGTTTGTATGTGGCTCGTAACGCCCGGCGTGGGCGGTTCGGCCTACGCGGACCGGCACGCAGAGGCGCCCCCGGCGGATCCCTACGAGGCGGCGCGCGATGCCGAAAGCCGGCTCGACTACAAGGGCGTCGTGCGCAACGGCGTCGATGCCCTGGCGCTGGCCAACAACCACGAGCGCGTCGTCAACCTCTATCAAATGGTTGGCGTGGCCTACGCGGCGCTGGGCAAGAGCGAAGACGCCGTCGACATGTT
>JBBQIO010000452.1:0-4126 GCA_038325015.1 Polyangia bacterium | reverse complement strand
GCAGCTGCGGACGCAACGTCACCGTCGCGCTCTGGGTCGACCCGTTGAGCGAAACGGTGACCGTATCGAGCGGTGCGACGCCGGCCTGCTGATAGGTGAACGCAGCGCCGATTTGGCCCGCATGGACCAGGACGTTCGGCGGCACGCTGCCCGTCGTGGCGCTCAACGCGACCAGCGTGTCGACCGCCGGCGGCAGATCGAGCGTCAAGCCGAACGCGACCGTGCCACCCGATCCCACGGCGGGCGCGGGCGGCGTCAGCGAGACCACATGCGGGGTCTCACTACCGTCGAGGACGCGCACCAGGCCGGTCACTGTCACGCCGTTGAGCGTCGCGGTGATCGGGACCGGCGTCGGCGTCGCGGCCAGGCCGCGCACTAGCACCGGCGCCGAGCTCGCGTCCTTGGGCACCAGCACGGACGACGCGACCTGGAGGCTCGCAGATCCCGAGAGCAGAGTGACCAACGTGTCGCCCTTGACCGCCGCCGACAGCGTGACCGTGATCGGCGTCGGCAGCGTCGGTGACGGCGACGGCGAAACGTAGATGAAGCTGGTCGGTCCGAACAGGATCGGCACAGGCGGCCCGAGCACCTCGTCGCCGGCGTTGCGCGGCTCAATCTTGAAGGCGTTGTTGCGATAGTCGAGGATGCCGGTGAGTTGATCGTACCGAACCCCGACCAGCGGGAACGGCGCCGTCAAATAGAACAGGTCGTTCACGATCAGCCCGGCGTCGACGGAAAACTCGTTGCTCGGCGCCTGATCGCCCACCCCCGGCGCGAGCCCAACGGCGGCCACGCCCACCGGACCGACCTGGACGAGCAGTCCCTCGTATGGGGCAGCCTTGGCGCCGCCCATGACGAGATCCGCGGCGGTCAGCGCGACGCCGGACGACGACTGCGTGATCGGCCCGGGCAGCGTCTCGGTGCCCGGTTTGATCGTCACCAATGGGCTGGTCAGTCGGATCTGGCCGAAGTAGTTGGCGACCGTGGAGGCGGTGATGTCGACGCGATTTCCGGCCACTGCCGCGGGCGACGGCTGCGCGACGAAGATCGCCGAGTTGTCGGCCACGGTATAGTCGCTGTCGCCGGGCGCGACCTGGCAGAAGAAGCCGCTCGGAGCGACGGCCGTGACCAGCGCGTTTTTGACCGCCACCTGCGCGCCCGCCGCGGTCGTGCCCGACTTGATCGAGTAGATGGTCGTGGTGCAGTCCAGAGCGCCCGGGTTGGGATCGGCCGGGCAGGCATCGCAGGCGTCGCCTTTGCCGTCGTGGTCCGCGTCGGCCTGATTCGAATTGGCGACGGTCGGGCAGTTGTCGGTCGTGTTGGGGATGCCATCGCCGTCGGTATCGTTGAGATCGACCGCGGCGCATGAGGTGCTGTTAGCGTTGAGCGGGCAGGGATCGCACACGTCGCCGACGCCGTCGCCGTCCGCGTCGCCCTGCACGCCGTTGTCGACGGGCCGAATCGGGTTGAAGACCTTGGGGCAGTTGTCGTTGGTGTCGGGGAGGCCGTCACCGTCGTGATCAGTGGCGGTGATCGCGCCGGTGTAGATCGTCGAGCCGTTGACTGCGGCCGGACGCGACGGAACGCAGGTCGGCTCGTTGGTCGGCGCGCCGCTGCAGAAGTAGAGATCGTAGGCTGAGGTCCCGACCAAAGCCTGCAGCGCCGGGAAGGTCATCCCGATCTCGCCCTGCGCGCACAAAGCCTTGGCACTGCCGCACACGGTCGTCGAGTCGCAGCTCTGCACCGGCGGCACGGCGGCGACCACATCGGCGTCGCCGTAAAGAATCTTGCCGTCGCGCATGACCAGCACGACATCGGCCGGCCCAGCGGCGATGACCGCGCGGTGATCGGCATGCACGCGCCCGTCGAAAATCGTCAAGTCGGCCAGATACCCCTGCTTGATGACGCCGAGCACATCGTCGATCGCGGCGGTGTGCGCGCTGTTCACCGTCGCCATTAACCACAGCTGCTCGTCGGTGAAGTGGTGGTCATAGTAGGTCGCGTTGAGCGAATCGGCGCATTGCAGCTCGCGCAACATGTTCATCGATCCGGTCGGCGTCCAGTCGGTGCCGAGCGCGATGCGCACACCGAGCTGATCGGCCAGCGTGACCTCGGCGGTGTTGCCATAGAGCCGCACGTTGGTGCGCGGCGACCACACCAACGACGTGTGGGTGGACGCCATCTCGGCGTAGTCCGCCGGCACGAGCCCTACCCCGTGAACGAACGAGCTGTGTGGCAAGAGCACGTTGACCGCGCCCGTGACCGGCGCGCCGCTCAAGCAGGTAAACTCGTTGCGCGCGTCGATATCGACGCCCTCGGCGACGTGTGCGACGTAGGCGGGATCGGCCGTGACGGTGGCGACTTTCGGAGCTTTGGGATAGGCGCAGCCGCTGGCGATCTCGGTATAGACACTCGATGTCTGCAACGGAAAGGTGGTCGCGTCGACGATCGGCTTGCCCAGGTTCTCCTGCAGGCCGGTGGCGTCGAGGTTGCGCATCAAGCCGATGGGCTTGGTCGAGCTGACCTCGCAGATGGTCGAGGTCGTGCCAGCCATGATGCCGCGTACCTCGGCCCAAATCGAGTCGTTGGTGGTGCCTGCGCCGCCTGAAGAGAGCTTGTTGTGGCCGCGCAATCCGCCGCGCCAGTCGTTGCGGTGTTCGAAGCGCTCGCCTGAATCGGCCCGCGGTCCGGCCTGAAACGGAATGTGGTCGTGGGCGTTGATCAGGCCGGGTGACAGCACGCCGGTCGGGCAGACGATCTGCGTCGCGCCCGCGCCCTGCGCGCTGCAGTCGCACCCGACGCACGCGATGGTGCCGGTGTCGTCGACGAGAACCTGACCACCGCGCAGCACTTCTCCGGGAGTCAAGATGGTCGCAGTGATGAGCTTGGCGTTCGATCCGGAGGTGGTCGCGGCGGTTACCGAGCAGGTGCTCCCGGTGAGCGGCGCCAAGGACGCGCCGGGGCACATCGTGATCTTCGGTCCCCCTGAGGTGGCCCCGCCGTCGCCGGTCGCAGCGTCGGCGCCGCCCGGCATCGCCATGTCAACGACATCCGCGTCGGGCTGCGGCATCGAGAGATCCGAGCTCGGGTTGTGCGGAGACGACCCGCTGCACGCCATCGCCAGCGAAACAGAAAATAACAAAGAAGCGCGAATAATTGATCGAAACACTTGGACTCCAGCGGCGCTTGGATGTGGACGGTGCGGAGGCGGCGGGACTGGAACACGAAAACGGTGCGTGCTCGCTAAAAAAGACGCCCTGTCGCGAAGTCGTTACTTGCGAGCGGCTGCTGCTGCGATGCGCAGGCGGAGCGCGTTGAGCTTGATGAAGCCCCCCGCGTCGCGCTGGTCATACACCGCCTCGGCCTCGAAAGTGGCCAGGTCCGGCCGGTAGAGCGAGCGCGGCGCTTTGCGCCCGGCGACGGTGCAGCTCCCTTTGTAAAGCTTGAGCCGCGCCGTACCGGTGACCGGCTTGACCGCTTCATCGACCAGCCCCTGCAGCAAGAAACGCTCGGGCGCGAACCAAAAACCATTGTAGACCAGCTGCGCGTAACGACCCATGAGCGAATCGCGCAGCCCCATGACCTCGCGATCCAGCGTCAAGGTCTCGACCGCGCGGCGCGCCCGTCGGAGTAGCGTCCCGCCGGGCGTTTCGTACACGCCGCGGGCCTTCATGCCGACGTAGCGATCCTCGACGATGTCGACTCGCCCGACCCCGTGCTCGCCCGCGATCTGGTTGGCGCGAGTCAACAGCGCCGCCGGTGACAGTCGCTCGCCGTCGATCGCCACCGGGTCGCCCGCTTCGAGCTCGACCTCGACGTGGCGCGCCTGATCCGGCGCTTCGGCGGCGTCGCGCGTGAGCTGAAACATCGAGCGATCCGGCTCGCGCCAAGGGTCCTCGAGGATGCCGCCTTCGTACGACGTGTGAAACAGATTGCGGTCGATAGAATAGGGCTTCTCGAGCGAAGCCTCGATCGGGATATTGCGCTCCTTGGTGTAGGCGATGAGCTGCGAGCGCGACTTGAGATCCCACAGTCGCCACGGAGCGATGATGTTGATCGCCGGATTGAAATGGTAGTAGCCGAGCTCGAAGCGCACCTGGTCGTTGCCCTTGCCGGTCGACCCGTG
>JBBQIO010000451.1:0-4128 GCA_038325015.1 Polyangia bacterium | reverse complement strand
AGCTGCGGCGCGGCGTAAACGGGATGGCGCAGCTGGTTGCGGCGCTCGCGCACTTCACGATTGCCGTCGAGGATGCGATACATCGTTCGCTCCGAGCAGAGGTAGCGCTGCTCGTCGAGGAGGGTCGCGTAGACCTCAGCGGGCGCCTGGTCGACGAATCGTGGCGAATGCAGCTCGTCGAGAACACGTGACCGTTCAAGAGCAGTAAGCGCGCGGGGCGACCGCTTCAGGGCGATCAAGGGAGCGCTGTTCCGCGCCGCATCTGTAACCGTGCTCGAAATCGACTCCGCAGGCGGCGCAGTTGCGGCCTCCGTCGAGCTACCGCAGACAGCAGCACGACTCCGGTCGCGCTTTTTCGACGATAGAAACCTTACGCGAGAGAAGCCAAGGACCACGCACAACGTGGCAACTCCGATGGTGGCCGCGTACTCCACGGCGGTATTCATTTTCGCTTCCCGTCGCTGGTCGCCAGTGGAATCCCCAGCAGCAAAGCCACTTATTTTCGGATCTCGCACAGCAGTTCGGCGCGTTCGGCCCGCGCCCTCAGCTTCTCATTTTCCCGCATGAGCTCGGCGATCTCGGCGGCACGCGGATCAACCTTGGGGCCGCGCTTCTTCGGCGCCAACGCCTCCAAATTGCGCTGCTCAATCTCCCGGCGCCAAGGCGTGAGATGCGACGAGTAAGTCCTTCTCGTCGCAGCAGTCAGCAGCAGTGCACCCACTTCGCCTCGCTGCGCGCAGGCATCCGCTTCGCGCACAATGCGCTGTCGATCCTCCGCGCTGAACGTCCGACGACGCGCATTGCCCGACACTTCGGTCTCGCGTCTTGATTACCAGCATGGTCCACGATCACGATCGCCGAATCAGGTGATCACGATGGACCGAAACAGCTGATCGTTTTCGCCGGACTACGCAGGCGGGGCGGTCCTGCGTTTTGCGGCGACTTGGCTGCGCATTTACAGTTCTCATTGATTGAGCGGATCCGCGTTTCGCCCCTTCTCGTTGAGTTCGATCAACGACGTGCGCCGGAATCGGAGAACGAGGCGGCCGATGGCCCTTTCGTCGACCTTCCCGGCGCGCATCAGCCGTCCCCAGAGACAGTTTATAAGCGGGGGGGTCTGGATGTTGCGATCAGTGTAACTCGCGCGCACACGTCCGGTGTTACTTGTTGGACTTGATTCGGTTCGCGGCGGCAGCCAGCTTGTTCTGCAGCGTCGCGTCTACGGACGTTGGTACCGTAGCCAAGGGGCCGGCACCGTCGACAAGGTAGGCGCGGCCGCGCCAGGTCACTCGGTGGTCGAATAGAATCGACACAAGCCGGTGTGGGTGGCCGCAAATGCTCTGCGCCTCGAGCCTACAAAACTGTGTTGTCATTTGACTGTCCGGGCGAGACGCATTGGTGGATGGGGCGATCTGGCTCAACTTCGTGGGAAGGTTGCTTGGAGCGGCCGTGCAAGACGTCCTCTTCGCTGCGGCATCTCGATTGCAACGCAAATGTGGTCTCTGGCATGGCGCGTCCGGTTCGATGGGCGAGCCGAGCTTTCACTCCGCACCGGGAGGCCATCATGAATGCGCTCGTCTACTTAGCCCCCAACAAGAAGGGGCTCGAACAGCGCCCAAAGCCAGATATCACCGCCCCGACGGACGCGATCGTGAAGATCATCAAAACGACGATCTGCGGCAGCGACCTACACATCCTCAAAGGCGATGTCGCGTCCTGCAAGCCCGGCCGAATCCTCGGCCACGAAGGCATTGGCGTCGTCGACAAGATTGGCTCGGCAGTCACTGCGTACAAGCCAGGGGACCGAGTTTTGATCTCCTGTATTACCGCATGTGGTAAATGCGTTTATTGCCGCAAGCTCATGTACTCGCACTGCGAGACGGGCGGCTGGATTCTCGGCAATACCATCGATGGGACCCAAGCCGAGTTCGTCCGTATTCCACATGCCGATCTCAGCCTCTATCCCCTTCCCGAAAAGGCCGATGAAGAGGCGATGGTGATGCTGAGCGACATCCTGCCGACCGGCTTTGAATGTGGGGTGCTCAATGGAAAAGTCCAGCCCGGCAGCACCGTGGCCATTGTCGGAGCGGGGCCGGTGGGCCTCGCTGCGCTGCTCACCGCTCAGTTCTATTCGCCGGCCGACATCATCATGATCGATCTCGACAACAATCGACTCGAGGTTGCCAAGAGCTTCGGCGCCACCGCCGCCATCAATAGCGGGGACGGCAAAGCGGTCGAAGCGATCATGAAGCTGACGGGCAAGCGTGGCGTCGATACAGCGATCGAAGCCGTCGGCACCCCGTTGACCTTCGAGCTGTGTACGCAAATCGTGACCGCTGGCGGAAACGTCGCCAACATCGGCGTGCATGGCAAGAGCGCGACGCTGCATCTCGAGCAGCTGTGGGATCGCAATATCAGCATCACCACCCGGCTGGTCGATACCGTGAGCTTGCCGATGTTGCTGAAGGTGGTGATGTCTCGGAAAATCGATCCGAAGCTGCTGGTCACGCATCGCTTCAAGCTCGATAGCATCCTCGAAGCCTATGAAACCTTCGGGCACGCTGCCGATACCCGAGCGCTCAAAGTGGTCGTTAGCGTTTAATTCCGTTGCAGAAGCCGCATCCATTCCTCGATGATCGAGCGCCGCTCCGATATTTTTTCGTTCGCAAGTTGAAGCTGGCGCTGGTGGCTCTTTGAAAAGCCTCCGCGGCGGCGCGGAGCCACGGCCGAACTCCAACCGTCCGTTCCGAGGTAACGACATGCAAACGATTCTCGCCTGTCTCGATGGTTCGCCGAATCAGCAGCGCGTTCTGGCAACGGCCAGCGAACAGGCCGTGCATTATGACGCGCGTCTCTTGCTCATGCGTGCCGTTGCATTCCCCGTGGGGCTGCCGTCAGACGCGCTGACCGTTACGCCTGATGAGCTCTTGCGTGAGCTCTTGGACCTAGCTCGCGCCGAGCTCGAGAAGCTCGCTGCGACAGTCGCTTGTGCCCTTGCCCCGGTGCTGGTCCAGGTGGGATCTCCGTGGCGAACGATCTGCCTCGCTGCCACGGAAAATCGCGTCCGGCTGATCGTCATCGGCTCACACGGCTACGGCGGGCTCGACCATCTACTGGGGACCACCGCAGCCAAGGTCGTCGACCATGCGCTGTGCTCCGTCCTAGTCATTCGCCCGCCTTGGACGAATGGGTGACTTCGGTTTGGGTACAAGCTTGGTCGGCAATCGGACATTCTCGAAAGGAGACCGCATGTATTACGGCTTTGGATGGGGTTGGTTATTCTGGATTGCGATGTGTTTTATGCTGTTTTCCAATGTTGGTAACTGGCGATACACCTATCGCGCGCATCGTAAATATCGCGACTTGAATCTTCCGAAGAGCGCCGCCGATATCCTCGACGAGCGATATGCCCGCGGAGAGATCACCAAGGCGCAATACCATGAAATGAAGTTCGACCTATTCGGCACGGATAGCGCGGCCACGGCAGCAACCTCTGTCTCCAGCACCAGCGCTCAGTAAATCGAGAACCGGCCGCGACGGTGGTCGCTCGTCTAAACCCGCCGGCTCAGGAGCTCGCACGTATTCCTGGTTTGGCTGGAGTTGGCGCTTCTGGGCTGCCCTTGGCTTGCCCATCACCCGAATCTAGTGTGGGCGGGCGACGTTGAGGACATGGCGCGTGTAATTCCTTTCGTGGGTGAGGCTGTTACGCGTTTGGGACCGTTTTGCGCTTCGGGCGTCCTGGTGCCGCCCCACAGAAGCTCGGAACAGCACATGCACGGGGCTCAGTCGATCTGCGCGGAGGCGTCATTACCTCATGGACCCGACGAAGACCGATCCCCACCACGCCAAGTCCGTAGAGCTCTGCAATTCGCTTTTGGCTGACGCGGTCGAGCTTCAGACGCAAGCGAAGCACGCGGAGTGGAATGGCAAAGACGACTCCACCTCACGTCTGCGCGCGCTGTTTGGGGCAATCTCCGCACACGCGATTGATGGCGCCGCCGCGAATCTGATCCAGGTGCCGCTCTGAAACTGATCCACCCCGCGGGGTGTACATCCTATCGTTTTTTGGTCTTGGTCGTCTCTGGCTCCTCCGGTTCTGGCGCTGTGGGCTGCGCCTGGCGACGAAGC
>JBBQIO010000450.1:0-4129 GCA_038325015.1 Polyangia bacterium | reverse complement strand
GTACGGGCCGATCTGCTCGATCGGCAGATCGAACCCGATGTCGCGGTAAAAATCGCGGTAGGCGGCGTCCCCCGGGTAGCCCTCTTTGGACGACCACACTTGCTTGCCGGAGTCGAGGTCGCGGGCAAATGCGGCCACGCCGCTCGGCGTGTAGATCGGGGCCAGCGTGCCCAAGGGCGGTCGCGGTCGCGCCATGGTCAGGGCGTGCGCGTCGACGAAAAAGAACGCCAGGCCAGACTCCGCGAGCTGTGCGTCGAGCCCGGCGGTGTAGCCGCATTCGGGCAGCCAGATGCCGCGCGGACGTCGGCCAAAGTGCCGTTCATAGTCGCGGCAGGCGACCTCGATCTGCGCGCGTCGCGACGAGCGCTCGCGGATGGCCGGCAGATAACCGTGCGTCGCTCCGACGGTAATGATCTCGAGATGGCCGCTTTGCTGCAATGCAGCAAACGCCCCGACGATGTCGCGGTCGACGCGCGTGTACAGGCGGTGGAGGCGCTCGAAGCGCGAACGGTAGTAGCGGGCCAAGCCGGCAAAGGTCGGCTCGTCCTGCAAGCGCGTCAGCTCCCGGTCGCCCAGCTCGACGAGGCGTGTCAGATAGGCGTCGGCGCGGCCGACCAAGAGCTCGTCGCGCAGCATGGCGCACAGCGGCGGTGAGAGTGACAGCGTGGCGCGGAACGGAATGTTCTCGTTGCGCAGCTTTTCGAAGACCTCCAGAAGCGGCAGGTATGTTGCGACGATGGCCTCGTAGAGCCAGTTCTCCTCGAGGTGGTAGCGATGCTCCGGATGGCGCACGAACGGCAGATGCGCGTGCAGAACGAGCGCCAGCTCGCCGTTCATCGGGCGGTTCCGCCCTGCCCCGAGCCGTTGCCGGTATATCCTAGATACGCCGATGTAGTATCGTTGCGAGTGAAAAGTAATAAGTCATCACTAAGGCGACGTTCGCTAACTCCAGCGATGAAGCGAATTGTGCCATCTTCGCTGCGCTGCATCCAGGAGATCGGCGCCGCCAGATCGGCCGGCTCCGCGTCGGGCAGCTGCAAGAGCGCCGACTGCGCGATCGGCGCAAAGTACCCTTCGCGCGACACCAGCCCGACCGCTAGGCGAACCTCGGCGCCCGGGCGCGGCGTCGACAGATAGCGTCGACCGTGCTGCCACAAGAGATCGACGTCATGCACGTCGTGACGCTCCTGGTCGGGGCCGCTGCGCGACACCATGCGCAGGACCAGGCGAGAGCCGTCGGCACTGGTCCCGAGGCGGTTGCGTGCGTCGTCGATCCCGGCGGCCGTGACCTCCCAGTAGGCGAACACGGAGTGCGGGTTCTGGTACAGCCCTTGGCAGACGTCGACGCCGTAGGTCTCGCGCGCCTCGGAAAAGTCGAGCATGGTGCTGGGCTCGAACGGGGGCTGTGGTGTCGGCAGGACACGTGGCTCGCTGCTCATGAGGGGCTCCTTGCAAGAATTTCCCGAGTGCGCGCGACGTCACGCTCGATTTGCGCCACCAGCGCTGCGGTCGATGGATAGCGCTCTTCGCCGCGCAGTCGCTCGACGAAACCGACGCGCAGCCTTCGATCATACAGGTCGACGTCGACATCGAGCAGGTGAGCTTCGATGGTCACCGCGCGCGCTTCGCCAAAC
The DNA here is from genome assembly GCA_038325015.1 of Polyangia bacterium. Taxonomy (GTDB): domain Bacteria; phylum Myxococcota_A; class Polyangia; order Palsa-1104; family Palsa-1104; genus JBBQIO01. The sequence continues at coordinate 2,495 of JBBQIO010000450.1, read as the reverse complement.
GTGGGGTTGGTTCCGACGCTGATCGCGGCCGAGTAGCGACGCGGCTCGGCGTGATCGAGCTGGACAGCGAAGCCGGCATAGATCCCCGTCTTGGGCAAAAGCTCGCCCTCGGGAATCACGTTGGCGGTCGGAAAGCCGATGGTGCGGCCGCGTCCATCGCCGCGCACGACAACGCCTTGGACCTCGGCGGCTCGACCCAAGATGACCGCCGCCCCGTCGACCCGGCCGGCCAGTACGAACTCCCGCACCTTGGACGACGAGCACACCATTCCGTCCACGGTCACCGGCGCCACGACGTGGAGGTCGAAGCCGTGCATCTGACCCAGCGCTTCGAGCGTATGAACGTCGCCGCTGCGGCGCCGGCCAAACGTAAAGTCCTGACCGACGCAGACGGTGCGCGTGCCGAGCGGCACCAGGATTTCGGTGACGAACTCTTCGGGGTTGAGCGCTGCGAAGCCCAGATCGAACGGCTGCACCAGCGTGGCGTCGACGTCATGCTCGGCGATCAGCTCCAAGCGCCGCTCTAGCGAGCAGATCAGCGACGGCGCATAGGCCGGAGCCAGCACGCGCGCGGGATGGGGATCGAACGTCAAGACCAGGCTCTGCGCATGGCTTTGTCGCGCGCGGTCGACGATCGTCGACAACAGCTGGGCATGTCCCAGATGCACGCCGTCGAAGTTGCCGATGGCGACGAGGGTCGGACCCGGGCGCGCCGCCGGCCGCGCGCGGCCGCGCAGTACCTGCATTGGCGCTCCTTGGGTCCGGGCGGCTTCCATTTTCTGGTGCCGTCTCCTAGCCCTTGTGTCCGGCACTGTCAACGCGGCGACCTCGGCTGGCTCATGCCGATTCATACGCGGGCCCTAAGCGCCGGTTACTGTACGATGAGCGACGTGATTTTTTCGCGCAGCGGGCGGGCGGTCTTTCTTGGTGCGTTCGTGCTGTTTTCGTGCGGCTTGGCGCCCGGGCTCTATCTGCGCGATTCGGGCGAGCTGGCAACCGCCGCCTTCGGCCTTGGCGTCGCGCACGAGACCGGCTTTTCACTTTATTTGCTCCTGGCCAAGGCGGCGGCGCTGTTGCCTTTGGGTGAGGTGGCGACGCGCGTCGGGCTGTTTTCCGCGCTGTCGGGCGCGCTCGCGGCGTGGCTGGTGTTTCGTCTCGTCGTGCGCGCCGCGCTCGCGGGGAGCACGGACGATGCTCGCGAAGACGGCTTGGCGGTGGTCGGCGGGATCGCGGCCGCGGCGGCGCTGTGTTGCGGGGCCACGTTCTTCAAAGCGGCGACCGTGGCCGAGGTCTACGCCCCGACGGTAGCGGCGATGGCGCTGGTGTTGATCTGGGTCGACCAAGGAGGGGTCGCCGGAGTGTCCGCGGCGTACCTCGGCGGGCTTTCGCTCGGGCTGCACGCGCTATTGCGCATTTTATTGGGGCCGCCGGTGGCGATCTGGACGGCGCTGCAGCTGCGCCGCGCGCGCTGGCCGCGCTGGTCGATAGCAGCGGTCTTCGGCGGTGCCTTGATTGTGCTGTATCTGCCGCTTCGCGCTGCCCGTGCCGCTGCGCCGTTCGGCGCGCCTCGTTCCGTGCTGGCGGTCGCGCGTTACCTCATGGCGGCGCGCACGCGCCAAGCGTTTGCCGGCGAGATGCTAAAGCTCGGCCGGCTGCCGCGCTCGCTGGCCACGTTCGCCCGCCTCGTCGAGGGGCAGCTCGGCCTGCCTCTTTTGCTGCTGTCCACGGCGGGGCTGGCGCTCTTGTGCGTGCGGCGGCGGCGGCTCGGCGTGATCGTCGTCGCCCTCGGGGCCGGTGACGTGCTGTACAGCGTGGCAGTCAACCCGATGGGGATCGACGACTGGCAAGATGGCGCGCCTTTGGCGCTGGCCCTGGCGGTGGGTGCCGGCTTTGCGGTCGCGTCAATCGCACGGCGCGTCGGTCGGCGGCTGGGGCCGTTCGTGGCTGGCACAGTCGCGTTCTTGGCGCTGACTCCGACGTGGCTCGCGGATCTCGACGCCAAGGTTGGCCTCGACAGCAGTGCAAGCCGCATGTCCATCGACGCCCTCGCCAGCGCCCCACCACGCGCGCTCGCCTTTGTCACCTCCGACGATCTCAGCGCCGGCCTTTTGTACGAGCAGACGGTGGCCGGGTTGCGCCCGGATGTGACCGTGCTGGTGCGGCAGCTCCTGCCCGTTTGGTCCGAGACGAGCCGGCGGATTCATCGCGGCAATTCGGTTGCGCTGCCCGCCGCTCGAGCGGTTTCGAGTGAGCGTGACATCGAGCGCGCGCTGCTCGCGAGCGAGCTCTCACGTCGCCGTATTCTTTGGGAGCCCGGCCCCGATGCGCCGCCGAGCGGGGTGCTCAGCCCGCATGTTCCCCTTTTCGTTCTCGATCGCGTGGCCGTTGTGTCGAGCGGAGTGCAGGCCTGGGGCGAGCATTTGGCGCCGCTCGTTCGCTCGGGCGATCCGTTGGTCCGGCACGATGTGGCAGTGACCTTGGTCGCGCTCGGCAAT
>JBBQIO010000449.1:0-4142 GCA_038325015.1 Polyangia bacterium | reverse complement strand
GAGCGCGACGGTGACGTTGCGTCCGCAGCTGCTCATCAACGAGGTCGACTACGATCAGAAAGGCAACGACACCGCCGAGTTCGTCGAGATCTACAACGCGTCGTCGGCGCCGCAGCTGCTCGATGGGATTGCGCTCGTTCTGATCAACGGCGTGGCGGCGGTGAACGCCGAGTACGCGCGGGTGGCCTTGAGCGGCACGGTGCCGGCGCACGGGTATTGGGTCGTGGGCGTGGGCGGCAATCAACCGCTGGCGCCGGGCGGCGTTCAGAACGGCAATCCCGACGGCATGCTGCTTCTCAGAGTCGCCGATCAGACCGTGATCGACACCCTGTGCTACGGCGGCGCCATGACCGGGGTGTCGGTCAATGGCGTGACCGGTCCGGTCAACCTGGTGCAGGGATCGCCGACGACCGCGCAAGATGTCGAGGCCGGCTCGCTCGATCGCTGCCCCAACGGAGCGACCACCAACAATCAGCTCAGCGACTGGACCGACCTCAAGGCGATCACGCCGGGCGGGCCGAACGCGTGCCCTGGCTCGATGCCGTCGCCATCCCCCTCGCCCGGCCCCTAATCAAGATCGCCTACTCGTCGACCTGGCGCGCGATCACCCGATGTGCTCCAAGGGGCACGTCCGCGGGCAGCTGCACTTCGACCACGAACGTCCCGTCTGCACCACTGACCGTGCTGCCCAGCCGCAGCGGTGTGTCGCCGTCGAGCCAGATCTCGACCGGTAGCCCGGCTGCAGAGCCGCTCTGCACATGCACGGCGCCGTGCACAGTCGTGACGTCGCCGGCAAATACATCGTTGTGATCGAGCGCCAATGCGATCGTCGCGGTGACGCGCTTTGGTGCAGCTTCGCTCCTCGGTGCTGTCGGTCGGTCTTGGCTGCTGCCGCCACTAATCGAGGCCGTCGCGTTGGCCGCGTGATTGGGCTCGGCAACCGGATTCGTCGGTGGCTTGGCGGCAGCAAATGGATCGCTGCCACGCGGTCGATGGCGTGGGCGATGGGCCTCGTCGATGACCAGCGGATCGAGGAGCGCGCCGCCCAAGTCGATGCGACGCCAGCCCCCTCCGGTGCTCGTCGGCACGAAGATCTCGACGTAGACATGCAGCTCGTTTTGCACCATGCGCGTCGGGATGCCGAGGCTGAGCGCGGTCACGGTGAAGGCGAACGATCGATGGCGACAGCTGCCGCGACGGGCGAGCGCCAGATCGACGAAGTCGCCGTCGACCTCGGCGGGTGGATCACCCACTGCGAAGCCGCGAAACCAGGCCACCAGCTTGGTCACCAGCGGGGCCAGTGGCTGCGCGCGTTCGGGCGCCACGCCGATCGCGCGCCACACCTTGGCGGCGCGCGCCAGCGTCTGTGGTGGCACCGCATTGACCGGCGGCTCGTCGCCCAATCGCGCACTCGTAGGCAGCGCTCCGCCAAAATAGCTAGCCGCGATGGCCACTCGATAGGTCAGCGCGGACGGTTCGCCGCCACCAGGCCCGCGTGTCCGCACCCAAAGATTGTCGGCGCTATCGACGGCAAACTGCAGTGCTGCGCCCGGGATCGCGCGATCGTCGTCGAGCTCGATCGGCGCACCCGGCGACGGCAACGCGCTCCAGCGATGGGACAAGGGCAGGCGCACCTGGCCGACAAAAACATCGCTCGACTGTGGCGGCATCGCGTGGCGAACGAGCGGGGTCAGCGCGCCCTTTGCCACCGTCATGCGCTCGCGCAGACAGCCGACCCGCGCCGGCGCGCACGGGCCGAGCACCACACGATCGAACGCGCTCATTCGCTTCCATGGATAGACCGCAGGGTCGAACACCTCGTAGTAGGGGTGCGGTCCGGGCGGCTCAGGCCCGGTCTGCCGGTCCGGGTCGACGGTTGGCTCGCGCTTGAGCCGGTCGGGCGCCACCTCGTCGCTCGACGGGGGCGGCGGCGGCGTGCTGTCGCTCGGCGGCGGACTGGCCGGCGCCGTCGGTGGGCCGACCGGCTCATGCAAGATTGGATGGAGGTCGGCATGGGCCGGGGGGGCGCCGCCCAGTGCGACGGAGCACAAGCACACCCACATCATCGCCGTTTCCGACGGCCTGCGCCGCCCCGGATCGATGTGCGCCCGCATGGATCCGTTATACTCAAAAACCCATGTCCGCCGCCGAACGCTCACCGCTCGACCCCAACAGCGACGCTCATCTGGAGCTCCTCGCCGCGCTCGGGTCGGTGCCCCGTGCGCTGGAAATCGCGCGCGCCAAGCGCATCTTCATCAATCGCAACCTGCCGATGGCCGACATCGATCTGGTCGGGTTCGACATGGACTACACGCTTGCGCTCTACAACCAACGCAACCTCGAAGAGCTCAGCATCCAGTGCACGCTCACTAAGATGATCGAGAAGCGCGGCTATGGCGAGGAGCTGCGCACGCTGACCTACGATCCCACGTTCGCGCTGCGCGGCCTGGTCGTAGACCGGCAGCACGGCAACGTCTTCAAGATGGATCGCTTCGGCTACGTCGGGCGCGTCTATCACGGCAAGAAACTGCTGGCCAAAGAGGAGCGCCATCGCCTCTATCGGACGCAGCGCATCCGCGTTTCGCTGCCGCGCTATGCGCTGATCGATACGCTGTTCGCGCTGCCCGAGGCGGTGCTCTACGCGACCATCATCGACCATCTCGAAAAGGCCGGGCCGGTTCAGTACAACACGCTGTGGCAGGACATCCGCGACTGCATCGACGAGGCGCATCGCGACGAGACGATGAAGCGGGTGATCAAAGCCAACCCCGCCAACTACATCGAGCGCGATCCCGAGCTTGCAGCCACACTGCACAAGCTGCGCTCTTCGGGAAAGCGGCTGTTTCTACTGACCAACAGCGCGTGGGACTACACCGACGTGGTGATGAACCACCTGCTCGATGGGATGCTGCCGTCGTACACGTCGTGGCGGCAATATTTCGACATCGCCATCGTGTCGGCGCAAAAGCCGACCTTCTTCACCGAGCAGGCCCCATTCGTCGAGCTCGACGCCGACGGCAAAGCCCGGCCCGGTCCGGTGACGGCACTGTTGCGTAATCGCATCTATCAAGGCGGGTCGATCGCGGCGTTCGATCCGTTGGCCGGCTGCTCCGGCGATCGCGTGCTGTACATCGGCGACCATATTTATGGCGACATGCTGCGCGCCAAGAAGTCGTCGGTGTGGCGGACGGCCATGGTACTGCAGGAGCTCGAAGACGAGCTCCTGTGCGCGGAGCGCTATCGCAAGGAGCGCGAGCGCATCGACCAGCTCGAACGCCAGGTGGCGCGCCTTGACCCCGAGATCGATTTTCAGCAGCTGCTGTTGCGCTCGCTGCAAAAGGGCGAATTGCCGACATCGGCGGTCGATCTGACGCACGGCGATGGTCACGAGAGCGACGAAAAAAGCGCGCTGACCAAGCGGCGTGCACGGCAGCGGCTCGACGAGCTGCGCGCGGCAATTGGCGCAGCCCAGACCGAGCTCGAGCGACTGGAGCGCCTCGTGGACCACGCATTCAATCCCTACTGGGGTGCGATCTTCCGCGAAGGTGCGGAGAACTCACGCTTTGGCGAGCAGGTGGAAAACTACGCGTGCGTCTATACGTCGCGCGTCAGCAATTTTTTGGCCTATTCACCGCTGCGTTTTTTCCGAGCGCCGCGCGATCACATGCCGCACGAGGTCGTGACGTAGCCGGTGCGGGTCAGCTTTGTCGGCGCAGGCGGCGCAGGATTTGTGCGGCCTCGGGCTGACCGAAGAGGGCGCTGAGGGCGAGATATACGCCGCCAAAAATGGTGAGCACGACCGGGCCGTAGAAGATCGGGCGCAGCGACGGAAAATAGCGCGTTTGTAGGAAGTCCGCTGCGACCCCGACCGCGCCGGCGAGCGCCGCGGCGAGCCAGGCTTTGCCGACCCGTGGGCCGCCCATTGAGATCGGTCCGATGCGCCGCGACAGCGCGTAACGCAACATGAGAAATTCAATCCACCCCGCGACACCGGCGCTGGCTGTGAGCCCCGCCGCAGTCCAGGCGACCGGCCAGCCGAAGTGCTGCCCCAGCGGCCGCACGATGGCCCAACCCCACACCCCGGTGAGCACCAGCCGAATGACCGCGAAATAGAGCGGCGTGCGCGTGTCATGAAGCGCGTA
>JBBQIO010000448.1:0-4150 GCA_038325015.1 Polyangia bacterium | reverse complement strand
GTGGTCTTCGCGCACGGCAATGACTTTACGGCCGGGCTCGATCTCGGCAACGTCGCGCCGGCGATCGCCTCGGGCGAGCGTTCGCTCTACAAGCCGGGCAGCGTCGATCCCTGGGCGACGCACGGCCCAGCATGCAAAAAGCCGATCATCACGGCGGTCCACGGACTGTGCCTGACCCTCGGCATCGAGCTCATGCTGGCCTCCGACATCCGGCTCGCGGCCGACGACGCGCGCTTTGCGCAGATCGAAATCAAGCGCGGAATTTTTCCATTCGGCGGTGGCACGTCGCGCTGGGTCTCCAATTGCGGTTGGGGCAATGCGATGCGCTATCTTTTGACCGGCGATCAATTCAGTGCCGACGAGGCGCTGCGAATTGGCCTGGTGCAGGAAGTCGTCTCGCGCGAGCGCCTCTTGCCGCGGGCGATCGAGCTCGGCCAGGTGATCGCGGCGCAAGCACCGCTCGGTGTGCGCGCGACTCTAGCGTCGTCGCGGTTGTCGGTGCAGCGCGGCGAAGAGGCGGCTGCGGCGGCGCTCCTGCCCGAGGTACGAGCGTTGATGCAGAGCGCGGATGCCGCCGAGGGGCTGGCCTCGTTCTTGGAGCGGCGCACGGCGAATTTCACCGGCCGTTAGCCCATGGCCGCGTTTTGTTGACCACGACAGCGTTTGCGCCGAACACTGATCGCAGTTTTTTGACGTCAACGCTCGCCGGAGGTCTACGCCCATGCAGCGACTGCTCCCTCTTTTGGTTCTCGGACTCACCGCCTGTGCCGGACCGGCCTACACGATCGTCGTGCACTCCACGTCGCCGATCGCCGCGCCTTGTCATCTGTATGTCGAGCCGGTGCACATCGACAACCTGAAGGTCGGCAAAAAGACCGAGGCCGAGTGGCAGGCCACCAAAAAGCCGGATGCGCAGGCCAGCTGGCAAAAGGACAAAGAGGCTTTTGCCGAGCTCTTCCGTCGTGAGCTGATCGCGCGGGTGCCCTATGTCTCGGCGCAGCCGGTTTCTGGCGCCTACGTCCTGCGGCCGTCGCTGCAATTTTTTGAGCCGGGGTTTTACGCGTTCGTCGCGGCGCAAAAGGCCGAGTCGCGCATGCTGTTTCAGCTGCTCGATCCGACCGGAGCCACCGTTCTCGAAGAGGCGCAGTCCAGTGCCGAGGGCAGCGACTTCAGCGTCGGCGCCACTATTCGAGACCACGCAAAATTTTTAGCCCACCATCTGGCGCGCTACGTGGCTGAGCATCTCGGCGCCTGCGCGCAGTGACCGCCGCGCGCTGATTGCTGTGCTACCAATGCGGGCGGAGGATTCATGAACGCTACGCACGCCCGCTCGCTGACTCAGTCGCTGGCCCTCACCCTACCGCCGATCGCGATCCACTTTACCGATGAGCTCCCGACGGGAATTGCCCCGTTGGGCAAGCGCGTCGCCGCCGGCTGTCGCTTCTGGCAAGAGGCCGCGACGTCGACCTTCGTGACTAGCCCCGAGGACCACGAGGCCTGCGCGATCGGCACCTACACGCACAATCTAGCGGGCAGCGCGGCGCACGAAAAAGATCGCGGCGACGCGCTCAAGATCTTCGCCGACCTAGGGTATCTGCCGCCGGCGGAGCTCGAGCGCGTGCCGGTGCTGGCCGAGCGCCGCCGCCATGTCGTGTACGGGCCGCTGGCAGAGATGACGCTTTCACCGGACGTCGTGCTGCTGTTCGTGCGCGCCAATCAGTCGCTGCTTTTGTCGGAGGCGGCGGCCGGCGTCGACGGAGGGACGCCGCCAGCGATGGGTCGCCCGGCGTGCGCCATCGTGCCGCAGGCGATGAATACGCAGACCGCCGCGCTCAGCCTCGGCTGCTGCGGGGCGCGCGCCTATCTCGACACGCTCACCGACGACGTTGCGCTGTTCGCGCTGCCGGGCGCGCGGCTCGAAGCGTACGTCGCGCGCATCGCCGAGCTGGCCAAGGCCAACGCGATCTTGACCACCTTTCATCAGATCCGGCGGCGGGATATCGACGGCGGGGCGGCGCCGACCGTTTTGCAGTCGCTCGGACGGCTACAAGCCGGAAGCGCCTAACAACGCCACCAGCAGCTCCAACCGCGCGTCGTCGAGGGCGGGATTTTTCAGCACGAAGCGATGCATCACTTCGCCGTCGAACATGGCGACGACCGTGTCGAGCAAGAGTGCGAACCGGTCGCCGAGCGCGGCCGCCAGCTCCGGCAATAGCTGTCGCGCCAGCCGTTCGATGGCAATGTAGTAGCGCGCCAGGACCGGCTTCATCGCACGGCGCAAGGTGGCGTTGGTGCGCGCGGCCATCATCAGCTCGTACCAGGCCTGGTTGAGTCGCGAGCGGCAGTGGCTGCGCACCAACCGCAGCGCCAGCCGCAACAGATCGCTCTGCACAGGAACCGCGGCGCGCTTCGACTCGAGCTCGCGGCGGTAGTGGATCAAGGTCTTTTCGCCGACGTCTTCACCGACGGCGACCATCAATGCTTCGCGGGTGGCAAAGTGGCGGAACAGCGCGCCTTGGGAGACGCCAGCCTGCCGACACATCGTCTGCACGCTGGCGGCCGCGTACCCCACGTCGATCAGCGTTTCGGTTGCTGCGTCGAGCAGCTTGCGAATCGTCCCCGCCCGCCGCTCGGCCTGGGTTCGGCGCACCCGCGCTTTTTTCACCGCTAGGCTGCGGTCGCAACGGCCCGGGTCGGCTGTCCGGCGCCGACCTTGGCCCCGCCGGGCAGAAACTGACCGTAGCCGAGCTCCTTGCCGAGCGCGGGGTCGAACGCGCCATGCCGGAACGCGACCCGGCCATTGACCAGCACTGCACTGACCGTTCCGTCGCTGCGGTTGACCATGCGCACCAAACCGCCGAGCCCCTCCATCGGTGCCTCGTGATATTCGGCGAGCCGGTCGTCGAGCTGCGTCGGATCGAGGATCACCAGGTCGGCGCGGTCGCCGACGCGCAGGTGGCCGGCGTCGATGTCCAGCCAATCGGCAAGCTCGCCGGTCAAACGCCACACCGCCTTGCCGAGCGGCATGACAGGCCGGCCGGCCTCTTCGGCGTCGCGCACCACCTTGAGCATGCGCAAAGGGAAGCTGTAAAACGCCATGTTGCGGATGTGCGCGCCCGAGTCGGCGAAGCCGATCAGCGCGGCCGGCTCGTTGATCATGCGCTCGACCTCGCGCGGTCGGTCGTTGGCGATGAGCGTCCGCCAGCGAATTTTTTTGCCGTGCGCGACGACCAGATCGAGGAACGCGTCGACCGGGTGCAGGCCGCGCTCGACCGCCACCTCGCCGAACGATTTGCCGACCACGCTGGCGTCCGGGCAGGCCACGATGTGCGCTTCGTGAAAGTCACGTTGCCACACCCGCGGCGTGAAACGCTTTTCGTAGTCGCGGCGGACCGAGCGACGGTACGCTTCGTCTTGCCTTAGCACGTTGCGCGCTGCCTCGTCGGCCAGGTGGAGCGCCGCGCGGCCGGCGCCGAACTCTTCAAAGACCACCAGATCGATCCCGTCGGAGTAGACCTCGAACGGCACGGGCAGCGTCTGCCAGCGCAGATCGCCGCCCAGCAGGCGATTGAAGAGCCGGGTCATGGCTCCGATCGCGCGATGCAGGCCGCGGCTCGACTTGGCGTCGGCCAGGGTGATGAGCGTGGTCTTGAGCGCCTTTTGAAAAAACAGCCCGGCGCTGGCCAGGAGAAAAAGAAACGCATTGACCTTGGTCACCAGGCTGGGCGCCGACTGCAGGATCTTGCCGCGGCGACGGAGCACGCGATGCAGCCGGCGGTACTCCCTCCAGGTCGCGTACGTCGACGGTAGCTGCGCCGAGCGGAAGCGGTCGCCGTCGAGCTTGTCCCACGGGTTGGTCATCGTCGACAGACCGAGCATGCCGGCGTCGAGCGCCTGTTCGAGCCAGCCCTCCATCTGCCGCATTTCGGCCTCGCTCGGTCGCGCCTTTTTGTCGACGGCGCGGCCGAGCCCCATCACGCGCACGCGCAGATCCGAATGGCCCAGGAACGTGGTGACGTTGGCGCCCAGCGGATGGCTGCGCAAAAAATCGACGTAGCCGTGTGGCGTCGTCCAGCTCTTCTTGCTGCGCAAAAGCGGCAGCACCTGCTCGCGCGGTACCGACTCCACGCGGGTGAACAGATCGGAGCAG
>JBBQIO010000447.1:0-4152 GCA_038325015.1 Polyangia bacterium | reverse complement strand
GGGGTGCTCGACCTGCCCTCGCTGGCCGCGTGCAGGTAGGGATCCGGTTGCGGCGGCACGAGCGACAGCTGCGGTGTCGTGTGCAGTCCCGGCGATGGGGCCGCGCCGACGATTGCGTTCTGCTGCGCACGATCCGCTTTGTGTCGTTCGATCACGCTGGTCGCTGCGGCGCCGGCGATGACCACCGGCAATGCGATTGCGGCCAGGATCGCGGCGTCTTTGCCACCGATCGAGCATGGGTGGGTCGCGCTCGGGCCCAAGAAGCAGCCGGACCAATCGGCGCGCGCCACGCACGGCACTGCCAAAAGCGAAAGAGCCACTCCGACCACCGAGTAGACGCGCATGTACACGAGTGACTCGCTCACGGGCTCTTGCGTTGCTCGCCATCGAGCTGCACGCGCCCGAACCGCGACGCGCGGTGAAAGTTGCCCTGCCCGCGCAGCGGCGACCAGGCCAGCGCCCAGCGCTGCCCGTCGCGAAAGCTGTACAGATTGAGGCGCCAGACATCGCCTGCGTGCGGCGGGACCGCGACCCGCGCCGGCCCCAGCGCGCTCCACGGCAGCGCCACCTCGATCGAGTAGAAACCTACGCCCACGTACACCGCGCGCTCGACGTGGCTCGACCAGTCCTGGTGGCCAAACGTACGGCTCGGCCCGGCGCCGCTGGTCGGCGCGTTGTAGTCGTCGAAGTGGCTGTCGAACACCGCGCGATGCACGTCGACCTGTAGCTCGTAGTAGTCGCGATTGTCGCCCGGATCGCCGGGCTGCAGCACCAGCTCGATGCCCGACGACTTGCCCCACACGTGAGGGTCGAGATCGTCGGCCGAGAAGGGCGAATCGGGGTGCGCATCGTGCACGACGACGCCGAGATAGAGCGCGCTTTGGTCCCACGTCACTCGGCCCCACGCCGCCACCGGATGCGTGGCCGTCGCGCGCTGACCGTCGCCCGGCTCGACCAGAGGACCGAGCGCGGCCGCGCTCCGCCACGCCGCATCGTCGAGCTTACCGTCGACGACGATCGCACTCGACGCGTGCCCGACGCGCAGGGGTGCTCCCAGGATGGTTGGCTCGCCGGGCGCTGCGTCGCTCGGAGCCTGCGCCCAGCGCGGCATGCTGTGGTGACAGCCGCCGAAGAGCAGTACCAGAAGGGGCCAGCTACTGCAGCGTCGCCGATTCAAGTGTCACGTTCCCGCCAAGGTGTGCATTGCTGGCACTCCAGGTGAAGATCAGCTGCGCCGCGCTGGCTGCATTGAAGCTGCATGTATAGACGCGATAGCTGTTGCTGCCGATGCCAGCGCGCGTCTCGGACTCGGTGTAGTCGCCGGCCGAATTGTCCGACAGGTGCCCGGTCATCGTGTAGTCGGCGTTGAATGCGCTGACGTACAGCCGCACAACGTGCGACCTGGTGGTGGCGGTGATGGGGAGCGAAAAACCGTGGCCCGTGCCCCCGAGGTAGATGCCCGTCGTGGTGCCGGCCGAGGTCCCATTGGGTGCGCCGCCAATCCAGGTGAAGGTCACTTTGCTGTCGATGTAGCGCGTGACGGTCGCCGCGCCCACCTGACTGAAGTCGCCGATGGGATGTGCATTGCCGCTCTTTCGCTCGACGGTGGTCGTGTCGAATGTACCCCAGTGGGCCCAGTCGGTGGTGGCATTGGTGCTGGGTTGGTTGGCCGGCTGACCGGTGGTCAGATTGATCGTTGTGCCACTCGAGTCGGCGACTGTGCAGCTCAGGTGGCCGACGACCGGGGAAAGATCCGGCGGCGTCGCGAGGTCGCGCGGCGTGTCGAAGTCGGGGGGCGGCAACAGATCGCGCAGCGTGGCGAAATCGCGCGGCGCAGCGAAGTCGCGCGGTGGCGTCCGCAGATCGTGCGATGCGTTCAGGTCGAGCGGAGCCGGCAAATCGAGCGCAGCGTTCAGGTCGAGCGCGCCGGCAAGATCGGTCGGCAGCCCGGCCGAGTCGACGCCGGCCAGATCGACGAGCGGGAGGTCGGACGGTGCGATCGCCTGATCGGCGACAGAGCCGTCGCCGACCGCGGCATCCCCGGGCTGCAGCCCGGCGACATGAAAGTTGCAGCCGGCGCTCCCGGCGCACAGGAGCCCAACCGCGAGCCATCGGTTCAGCACGAGGCGAATACTACCCCCGCCCTTCGATTAGATGCCAGTCGACACGATCCGGCCGGTCGCTAACGAGCGATCCGCACGGCCGCGTCGGCAAACGTTCGACCGCGTAGACCGTCCAGCTTGCGCAAGCGATCCCAACAGGTCCCACTGTCGATGAACGAAAGCTCCAGTGCACCAAAGCTGCACACGGCGCCCAGCGACAGCGGGTGCGCCGGGCCGCGCGCTGGCAGCTTGGTCGCGCCCACCTGGGTGCCGAAGCGCGAGCCGGCATCGGCCAATTCGAAACTTCCGTCGGCCAGCACGCGGAAAAACGCGTGGAACTTCGAGATCTGCAGGTCGTGTATGACGATGTCGTTGTTGGTCGTACGGCCGAGGGTGATCATCGACGAAAAATTGCGCTGCACTTTGTGCACGGGCCTGAGCAGGAGCTCGACCGATGCGCTCTGGAGTCCCGGCTCCCCATCGAGGCGGCTCGGAAGCGCGCGCTCCTTCATGGTCGGCCCGGGGTGGTGCGGTCGTCGCAGCGCCGCCGTGCCCCACAGGAACGGAAAAGGATGACGCTCCACATACAGCGCGCGCGGCATCGTCCCGGCGGCGGCGAGCGCCCCCTCGACAAAATCTGTTGAGCTCGGCTCCACAGACAGACGATTGGCGTTCAACAAGGTTCAGCGCTCCTTAACAGGGTGCGGAAAAATGCGCTGGCGCACATTTTTCGACCCTGCTTCGTAGATTGTAAAGGGAGGCCTTCCCGCCTCCCCTCGTCGAGCAAAGCTCAACGAGCCTCCCCTTCGCCGCGCGCTTCCCGCGCGAAAAGCCGCGCGCTTCCCGCGCGAAAAATCTTTTTCCGCAGCCCGTTAAGCCCACGTTCGGTCGCAGCGTGCGCGCACGAATGCCTCGGCGGGACACGCCGCCACGGAGCTCTGTGCCGCTGGCTGATGAAAAAAGGCAGTCATACGCGCAACCAGCGAGGTTGCACGCGTTGTGCCGACCGCTAACTGGGTTTGGTTTGCAGCGAGTCCACCGCGTGGATGGCGGGGGCGGCGCCGTGCATCAGGTGTGCGATGGCGCTGTACACCAGGCGCTGACTGGCGAGCATCGACAGACCGGCGAACTTGGCCGCGGTGACGGTCAGCGAATAGTGCCCGTTGCCGCCGTTGGCCTCGCAGCGGGCGCCGTCGATGGCGCCTTCGACGGCAGTGACAATGGCCTCGACGACGTCGCCCTTGAAGTCGGTGGGATGGTTGCCCGACACGGTTAATACCTTGGGACCGTGGGATCGACGGTCTGCGACCAGGCGTCGATGCCACCTTCGAGGTTGTAGACGTTCTTGAACCCCTCGCTGAGCAGCTGCTCGGCAGCTCGCTGGCTGCGCCCGCCATGATGGCAGTGCATTACCACTACACTGCCGCGATCGAGCTGCTTCAAATATTCGGCCCCCGCTGCATCCAGCAGACGCGCCTGTTTAATCGACGCCGTGGCGTGCTCCTTTTCGGTGCGCACGTCGAAGAGTTCGACCTTGTCACCGGCGTCGAGCATCGCTTTGAGCGCCGTGGGCGACAGCTGCTTGACGCGCGCCGGCTCCCCCGGGCTCGCGATCTTGAAGCCTGATCCGTTCGGGCCGTCGACAAAGTCGATGGTCGCGCCCTCCAGCCGACCGGCGCTGTCGCGGCTCATGTGGATCGCCAATCCGTTGACCGTCACCACGACATCGGTGGCCGCGCCGGCGTCGAAGTACAGCTCATAGGCGAACTGGGCGCTAGCCTCGAAGCGCAGCACCTGTCCGGCCGCGTCGGTCAGCGCCTCGCCGAGCGCCTTTTGCGCCGACGGCGACACCGTCAGCTTGGGCGGCTTGGCCTCCTCGAGCTGGACGCCAAACAGCTGGTGCAGCTCGCCCGACGCGTTCATCGCCTTGATGATGTCGCAGCCGCCGACGAACTCACCGTTGACATACAGTTGGGGAATCGTCGGCCACTGCGAATACTCTTTGATGCCGTCCCGGATCGCCGGATCGGCGAGCACGTTGACGGTCTCG